>DAOUPS010000045.1 GCA_030626045.1 bacterium
ATCCTGAAGGTCCTTATACTTTTGAAGTACTTTCTGGACGTTTCTTGCGACATCATAGTGCTCTTTGCCAATAATTTTTTCATCCATAATTGTTGAATTTGAATCCAACGGATCGACGGATGGATATATTCCAATTTCTGATAATGTGCGGGACAACACAACCGTAGAATCAAGATGCGAGAATGTTGTAGCCGGTGCCGGATCAGTTAAGTCATCAGCCGGAACATAAACAGCCTGAACGGACGTAATGGAGCCTTTTATTGTTGACGTGATCCGCTCTTGAAGCTTGCCCATGTCTTCTGCCAGTGTAGGTTGGTATCCAACAGCCGAAGGAATGCGCCCGAGAAGAGCGGATACCTCAGAGCCTGCTTGAGTAAATCGGAAAATGTTGTCAATAAACAAGAGGATGTCCTTACTCTTCTCGTCGCGGAAATATTCTGCCATTGCCAAGGCCGTAAGGGCAACACGCTGCCGCGCTCCCGGCGGCTCGTTCATTTGTCCGAACACCAAGGATGTTTTTTTGAGAACACCCGACTCGGTCATTTCATTATATAGATCGTTTCCTTCACGTGTTCTTTCTCCAACACCGGCAAACACGGAATATCCACCGTGTTCTTGGGCAATGTTACGAATCAACTCCTGAATAAGAACGGTTTTTCCCACACCGGCGCCTCCAAATAAACCAACTTTACCGCCGGCCAAAAAAGGACAGATCAAATCAACAACTTTAATTCCGGTTTCAAACACTTTGGTTTCTATGGACTGATCTTTGAACGCTGGTGCCGCGCGATGTATCGAATGCCTCTGTTTTGCCGCTATTTCCCCCTTGCCGTCAATCGGATTCCCTAGTACGTCAAGCATTCGTCCAAGCGTACTTTCTCCCACTGGAACAGAGATCGGCTGTCCTGTGTCAATCACATTAATTCCACGGCGCAATCCATCGGTTGAGCTCATAGCAACGCATTTTACCTGCTTTGATCCAAGATGCTGTGCAACTTCCAAGACGATCTTATTATTAGACTTCTTTTCACCTTCATTCTCAAGAACCAACTCAAGTGCGTTGTTTATTGCCGGCAATTCATCAGAAAATTCAACATCCACGACTGGTCCGATGATCTGGGTAATTTTACCAATATTTTTCATATTTTTCGTTAAATCCATTGCATAACTAGCCATATAATGCTTAATGGGAACAATCCCTTAGCTTCTAACTACGCAGTATGTCTTATGTATTAATTAAGAAATTATTTTCAAGCTGGTTTTTGCCAGTAAAGATTAGAAAGTTTATTTATCATTGTCGCACACTAGCCATGCAACACATAATCCTCTTGATAATTTTTTGGCAGAAATTAGTTTGAAAACAGTTAAATTAAAATTATTCCAAAGCAATTCTTCCGGACGTTACTTCGGCAATTTCTCGGGTGATATTCATTTGCCGTATTTGATTATATGAATACTGCAATTGGCTTACCATGTCACTGGCCGCTTCCGTAGCGTTTTTCATAGCTATCATACGCACCGATTCTCTTGATGCATTTGATTCAAGAATCGCGTGATACAGTTGCATTTCAACCAGGCGAGGCAAAAGGCTTCCGACTACCTCTCTTGGGCTTGGTTCTATTTTATAACCGATAGATTCCTCGCCATTATTTTCGTTTTGTGGTTTCTCGCCGGCAGTATCTCCCATCCCTTCAATTTGTTTTTCAATGTCAATTCGCGAAATAGGCAACAGTTGCCTCAATTTTGGCTCCTGTATCAAGGCATTTTTATAATCCGTATAGGCGATAACAACTTTGTCATATTTTTTTGCTTCATAGTCATTGATCACTATTTGTGCCAGCGGACGAATGGCGTCAACTGTCGGCACGTAATCAAATTCATCAAAGGCGGCAATAACATCATAATCTCTGTTATGAAGGTACTGGAAGCCTTTTTTGCCTACCGCGATAAAACAAAATTCAAGTTTCTCATCAGGCACGCCGGAATAAACTCTTCTGGTACCAATTCTATTGATCTTGATTAAACTCGGAGCCTTAACCTGCTTCATGAGCTTTTTAATGATCTGGGTATTGTACGCTCCGCACAAACCCCTATTAGACGTCACTAAAACAACTAATATCTTTTTTACCTCGCGCATTTCAAGAAGGCCATGCTGGTATTTTTCAAAGGCTCTGGAAAGATTTGTGAGAACATTCCAGGCTGAATGCGCATATGCCTTGCCGGCTAATGCTTTGGCCACTTCCTTTTTCATTTTCGCGGCTGCGACCATTCCCATAGCTCGCGTTATTTTACGCGTATTGTTGATCGATTTTATTCTTCTTTGGATCTCTTTTGAATTTCCTGCCATACAATATTCCTATTTCTTAGAAGACTCTCTTTCAGAGAGCGATTTTTTTTCGCTTTCGCTGACAGTACTATGTTCTACATTCCATATGTCCTTAAAGTCTTTAGTAGTCGCATTAAGCTTTTTTTCCATTTTCTCCGTAATTTCTTTTTTCTCTTTTATTTCTTTCATTGTTCTTCTGCTCGTCTCTGACACATATTTCAGAAATGACTCCTCGAAATCTTTTATCTTTTCAGTATCTACATCATCAAGATATCCATTTGTCAATGCCCACATGATCACGACTTGATGTTCCATGCTCTTTGGCTTGTATAAGTCCTGCTTCAAAACTTCAACTGTTTTATATCCTCTGTTGATCCGTTTTTTCGTTTTTTCATCCAAATCGGAACCAAACTTCGTAAAGGCTTCAAGCTCCCTAAATTGAGCCAATTCAAGCTTTACTTTCCCCGCTACCTTTTTCATAGCTTTTGTCTGCGCAGAAGATCCGACTCTTGATACCGACAAGCCGACGTTAATAGCGGGACGGATGCCTTGGAAGAACAGATCTGATTCAAGGAAGATCTGTCCGTCTGTAATGGAGATCACGTTGGTCGGAATATAGGCTGAGATGTCTCCAGCCTGTGTTTCAATGATCGGTAAAGCTGTTAATGACCCTCCGCCAAAGTCCTTACTGAGTTTTGCGCTTCTTTCCAGTAACCGTGAATGAAGATAAAACACATCGCCCGGGTATGCTTCCCGTCCGGGAGGCCGCTTAAGAAGCAATGAGATCTGGCGGTATGACCACGCGTGTTTTGACAAATCGTCATAAATTATCAGAACATCTTTTCCTTTATCCATAAAATATTCGCCAATGGCGCATCCCGCATAAGGTGCGATATATGAATAGGCGGCGGAATCCGATGAACCGGCAACAACAATGATCGTATACTCAAGCGCTTCATGTTCTTTCAGCTTTGCCGTGATCTGTGCTATCTTTGACTTTTTCTGTCCTATCGCAACATAGATGCATACCACATCTTGTCCTTTTTGGTTGATAATTGCATCAATGGCAATGGCTGTTTTTCCGGTTTGGCGATCACCAATGATCAATTCTCTTTGTCCTCGGCCGATTGGGATCATAGCATCGACGGCCTTGATCCCTGTTTGCAGAGGCTGGTTTACGGATTCACGCATGATCACGCCAGGAGCAATTTTTTCAATGGGATAATATAATTCCGCATCAATGGAACTGCCACCGTCTATCGGCTGGCCCACGGGATTGATAACTCGCCCCATCATGTTCTCTGCGACGGGAACAGAAAGGATCTTTCCGGTCGATGCCGCGGTTGTTCCTTCTTTGATCTTGTGGATCTCACCGATAACAATAACTCCAACCGCGCCCTCTTCAAGATTCAATACTACTCCGTAAAGATCCTCCTCGTCCTCTTTTTTGTCAATATTAAAACGTATCATTTCTGACATCATTACGTCGTCAAGCCCGATAATTCTTACAATTCCATCTCCAGCCTCAACTACTGTTCCGATTTTTTTTGTTTCTGCGGATACATCAGTTTCGGATATTTGTCTTTTAAGTTGTTCGATAATAAAATCCTTGTTCATGATCAATAACTTTATCAAAATTAGATTATGGAGACTGTTTCCAAACTAACTCCTGCCAATCCCGCTTAGCGGGATGCCAACGCCTGTCCGCCGATGAGGCGGGAAGCTAGTTTAGAGACAGTCTCTTATGATAACGCGCTTTTAAGCTTGTTAAGTTTCTCTTTTACGCTTGCGTCCATGATCTCATTGCCTATTTTAACTACAAATCCGCCTTTCAGTGTGCTATCGGATGCTACGGAAACGTTTAACTTTTCCTCATCAATGCCATATTTCTCTGAAAGCCTCATTTTTAGGATCCCGATCTCATTATCTAAAAGGGGTTCAGCGCTCCTAATGTCAACATCAAGTTCCTGCTCGGATTGCTTTTTTAAAACTGAATAAATTTGCTCAACCCTTGACATTTCTGAAACATCTTTGTTTTTTAAAAACAAATTAGAAATATCGCGAATTCCTTTTTTTAGCTCATCCGAACCAAGTTTTTGATGTTCGAGATTAAGAAGAAGAAGCGCGTATTGTTTTGGGGTTATATGCATTGTTTTGGAATTATGGTTTTTTGCTGCAAAAGCGTGCTCGGGAACAGTCCCTAAATATTTTGCAGTGCATCCCTAGTAATTGATTTGCGGGTTTCACTGTCAAGTTCTTTTGACAATATTTTCTCGGTTGTCTGAATAACCAGCTGTCCAATCTCTTGCTTGGCTTCTTTGACCATCTCCTCTTTCTTGGTGTGAATTTGTTTTTTCGCCTGCTCTATAACTTTTTCGGTTTCTTTTTTTGCTTCCCCCACTATTTCTTGTTTACTTTCTTCTGCTTGTCTTTGCGCATTTTCGATAATTTCTTTTGCCTCTTTTTTTGCTTCTATGAACTTTTCTTCTCGCGCTTTTTCTGCGCTTTCCAGTTGTTCTTGGGCTTTTTTCGCATCGGCAAGCCCTTTTTTGATTATGTCGCTTCTCTCGTCCATATGCTTAAGAAGCGGTTTGTACGCAAATTTATACAACACACCAACAACAATGGCAAAATTCACTACTTGCGCAGCGAGCATCTTTATATCAATATGAAACGTATTTATTAACTCGTCCATTTTTTTGATTAATTAACAATATGGGATTGGAGACAATCCTAATACCGCTCGATTTTGAGCTCCTCGAAAGGAACTCTCACCAGGCACTATTTTATACTAAAGGCAATTACAAGCGCGTAAATAGCGATCGCTTCGGCAAATGCAATACTCAGAAACATAGTGGTTAAGATCTTTCCCATTGCTTCTGGATTTCGTCCAATTGATTCCAATGCCTTTGCTCCAATGAGCCCAACGCCAATTCCAGGACCAATCGTTCCGAAACCGATTGCCACCGCCTTGGCAAGCATTGTTAGGTCAATTATCGCTTTTGTCGTTTCAACATGTTCCATTGTTTTTACTATACGGTGGCATACAAGCCGCTTTCAACAGAATTACCGGTCTTGCGTGCCAACCCTTAGTTATTAATGTTATATATACAATATTTAGTATTCTTCAGCTGTTGTTGCCATTGACATAAATACGAGTATAAGAATTGCAAAAACAAGAGCCTGTACGGCGCAAACAAGAACCTCAAGAAATAAAAACGGGATAGGAAGCAAAAAAGCGGATAATGTCATCATTGTGGCAATCAATACTTCACCTGCAAACATATTTCCAAATAAACGAAACGATAGTGAAACAACTTTGGCTATTTCGCTGACTATTTCGATCAAACACACAAAAACTTTTATGGGATTCACAAAAAGAACGGTCTTGTCCTTTCTGAATTTTGAAGGAATTTCATAGATGGCTTTAAAATTAATGAATTTATTGAGATGTTTCCACATACCGATTGAAGTAATTCCAAAGAGATGTGTTGCCAACATTGTTACGATCGCGAGCGCTAAAGTATTATTCAAATCAGCAGATCCCCCACGCAAAAAGGGCACAAATATATTGCGCCCTTCATGGTTTTCCACAAACCCGATCGTTCCGAATCCCGGAAGGATCCCGAGATAGTTATTGACAAGTATAAATAAAAAAAGACCCAGTACGATCGGCATAAATCTTTCAGACTTCTTTCTGCTTCCCGTAACAGTGTCTGCAAAATTTAAAGCACTTTCAAGAATAATTTCAAAAAGATTCTGAAGGCCTTTTGGCACTCGAGCGATTTTTTTGCCGGCCACAACAAAAAAAGTGACCAAAATTATTACAGTAATAACACTGCTTAATAAAGAGTTCGTTATCGGAAAATCGTCAAGATAAACAATCGGTTTCGCAAAAAGCGTCATTTCGTGCTCAACTTCGCTATGTACTTGTATTTCTTGTTGCCGCATAAAAAACTGAAAAATTAAAATTCAAGCAATCTTTTATATAGAAATTGTTTTTTCTAAACAAAAAATTACTTGAAGCCATTTTTCTCCTTCTCTGAAGATTTCTCAGAGTCTTTTTTGGCTGTTTTAGCGGTGACTTCCATTACTCTTAACGCTTCTTTTGTTATTCCAATTATTGAAACAACAAATGCGAAGCCGATAAGCGCCAAAAAAGACCAAGGATCGATATTATATTTGTCGTCAAGCCATTTTCCAACAATAAGAGCCATAATAATCGGACCTACTATCCAACCATTCAGCTTTGCAAACAAAACAATATTCGACTGCCGCCAAGATGTGCCATTCTGCTTATATTTTGAGGTGCCTTTTTTGCAGCGTTTCACTTCATTCATCTTCTCATTTTCACATTACCGAACCGAGCCATACAATAATATTGTATCTTAGCTCACAAAAATGTCAACAAATTTTAACATTAAAGGGCTCTTCCCTGACTAGTTTCCGTTTTCTGCCAAAAATTGCTGCTAATTTTTACTGGCAAAGCCAGCTTGCTTAAAAAGCGGCACTATTTGCCAGCCAGCTTTAAAA
>DAOUPS010000105.1 GCA_030626045.1 bacterium
AAAGATCAGAAAAAAACTTTTATAAACAGCTTCGGAGAACCGGCAATATGTACGATTGGTCGAGAACAGTGGAGACTTACAAGCCGAATTATTACAAATGGACGCAGTGGCTGTTCTTGCAGATGTTTAAAAATGGCTTGGCATACCAAAAAAAGGCGAAAGTGAATTGGTGTCCGTCTTGTAAAACCGTGCTTTCAGACGAGCAGGTTATTCAAGGGCAGTGCGAAAGATGCGACTCATTTGTGGAAAAACGGGAGCTCAAACAGTGGTTTTTCAGAATAACCAAGTATGCCGACAAATTGTTAAAAAATTTGGAGTGGATAGACTGGACGAAGGATATCAAGACAAATCAACGAAACTGGATCGGAAGATCCGAAGGCGCAACAATTAATTTTCCGGTTGTTGTTTCCGCGCGAGCGGGAATCCGGGAGGTGAAAAAGGTCGTTTTAATGCATGGTAAGAATACCGATCCTGCACAGGAATGGTATCCATGGCTTGCAAAAGAAGTTAAAAAACAAGGCATAAAGTTTATTGCCCCGGTATTGCCTAATGCTGATGATCCGAATATCAATGAATGGATAGATGAAATAAATAAAACACAGCCAGATAAAGATACAATTCTTATCGGGCATTCTCGCGGTGGCGTGGCTATTTTGCGATGGCTTGAACAGCTTCCAAAAAATAAAAAAATAAAAAAAATTATTTTAATTGCAGCAAATTCCGGAAATTCAGAAAAGAGAGACAGAACAGAAAATAATAGGGGCTTTTTTACGAAAGAAGGATATGATTTTGAAAAAATCAAAAAGCATTGTGATGATTTCGTAGTTTTCCATTCACGCGATGATAAATGGGTACCATTTGAAGCAGGTGAAGAAAACGCAAAAGGCTTAAATGCTGAATTTTACACATTTAATAACAGAGGACATTTTGGGAGAGCATTAAGAGATAACAAAATAACAGAGTTACTGGATGAAATTATTCCGCGTGAGCCTGAGCTTGGTTCGCGTCATTCGGCGGCCTCGATAAAGGTATTTACGACTCGTCCGGATACGCTTTTTGGCGCGACGTATATGGTACTTGCTCCGGAACATTCCTTAGTTCAAAATTTAAAGCTCAAGATTCAAAATTACGACGAAGTTAAAAAATATGTTAAAAAAGCCATTGGCAGATCGGAGCAGGACAGAAAAAATGACGAAAGAAGCAAAACAGGTATTGAACTGAAAGGAATAAAGGCAATCAATCCGGCCACAAAAAAACCGATCCCGATCTGGGTAGCTGATTATGTACTGGCCGGTTATGGAACGGGGGCGATCATGGCGGTGCCGGCGCATGATCAAAGGGACTGGGAGTTCGCCAAGAAATTCGGATTGGAAATCAAATGCGTTGTGAACCCTGACGCATATAGACTGGTTGGAAAAAATGCTCAAGAAGATCCTCAAGAAATATTAGAAGAAATATTAAAGAGCGAAAGATGCTATGAGTGGAGAGGCAAAGCTATGAATTCAGGACAGTTTAATGGACTCGAAACGATTGAATTCAAAAAAGAAATAACCAAGTGGCTCGTGGAAAATAAGCTAGGGAAACGATCAGTTGATTACAAGCTTCGTGACTGGTGCATTTCGCGCCAGCGATACTGGGGGCCGCCTATTCCGATCGTATGGTGCAAGAATTGCGCGTTGAACAAGATGCCAAAAAACAAAAAACCGAAAGTTCTTATTATTCACGGCTTTGAAGGGAGTTCAAAAGGGAACTGGCTTCCTTGGATCAAAAAAGAATTCGAGAAAATGGGATGCGAGGTGTTTGCTCCTGACATTTCTGATTCATTCCATCCCAATATTGAAACATGGATGGAAGAGCTGGAGCCTTTTATGAGAAAATTGAACAGAAACAGTATTATTATAGGGCATAGTTTGGGATCTAAAGCCGCAGTGCACTTATTGGAACGGACGGATGGAAAAGTGGCAAAAGCTTTTTTTGTTGCGTCAGCGATAGGAAATCCTAAAAGAGGATGGAAAGCGATAGAAAAGAAGCTGGCCGGATCTGACATAAAATCACTAAAAAAATTCTGGGAGCACAAAGTCAGTTGGGATAAGGTAAATGATTCACTTGACGAGGCTCATTTTATAATTTCATCAAACGACGAGCTTATTGATCCGAAACATTACAAAGTCGCCAAGTTGAATAATGTCCATATTGAAACTTGGAAAGGGCAGGGCCATTTAAATCAATCCAAAAACGAAATGTTAAGAGATTATATTTTCGAAAGAACTTTTACAAACGTTGAAGCTGTTCCGATCCCGGAAAAGGATCTTCCCGTAAAATTGCCTCCAATGGAAGACTTTTTGCCTGAAGGGAAAGGGAAGGGACCGCTGGCGAAAAACGAAAAATTCGTGAATGTGGAATGTCCCGTGTGCGGGAAGCCGGCCAAGCGAGAAACGGATGTTTCAGACCCTTTCGTGGATTCGTCGTGGTATTTTTTCCGGTACCCGTCAACCGAACTTGACGATAAGCCGTTTGATAAAAAAAGAACAAAAAAATGGCTCCCGGTCGATAGCTACATTGGAGGAAAAGAGCATACGGTTCTGCATTTGCTTTATTCACGATTCATAACAATGACATTGAAAGATCTCGGCCATATAGATTTTGAAGAGCCCTATAAACGATTTTTCGGCCATGGGCTTATTACCAAAGACGGCGCTAAAATGTCAAAATCAAAAGGAAATGTGGTGAATCCCGATGACATGATCGATAAATACGGAGCGGATACTCTGCGGCTTTATTTAAGATTTCTCGGAGACTTTGGACAAGGTGGTGATTGGAGGGACAGCGGAGCTGAAGGAATGAATAAATTTGTACGTAGAATGTGGACAGTATTTTTTGAAATAACCGGTAGAGGAAATGGAGTAAAAAATATGTCGATGGTTGATAAGACCATAAAAATTGTCGGAGAAGATATTGATTCTTTATCATTTAACACCGCAGTTGCCCGCTTGATGGAATATGTCAATTGGCTTCGTGAAAACAGCTCATCATTTGATGAAGCACAAGCGAAAAAAGCCAAAGAAGTATTGTCTTTTGTGATCGCGCCTATGGCGCCGCATGTTGCCGAAGAAATGTG
>DAOUPS010000107.1 GCA_030626045.1 bacterium
AGTCAACAAAAGACATTGTACAACAAATTGGAAAAATTGCAATATTCAGAACCTTGCACTGCATTCAAATCATAGTACTTCTTTATATCAGTCAAAGGCTGATTGGTTTCAAAGCTCGGTATAAAAATTCTAATTCATCCTTGCTTTTTCCTGTCATCGTCGTCCAACCACCCCGCTCCGGCTTTGCCGAACCACCCCTCCTTATCCAAGGAGGGGAAAACTAGATCAAGGGGAAAGCTGGGTCGAGGAGGAAAACTGGAGATTTAATTCTTGTGTTCACTACCGGCAACTATTCCGGCGGTAATCGCTATCCAGGCCCAGACTACTCCCAGTAAAAGTCCAGAATTGAACATGTTCGGGATCAATACCGCTAAAGCCGTTAGAAGAACAAATGACGATGAGTTGATGTTTCGGCCTTTGAAGATATTTTTCAGCGACCAGAAGATCGGGTAGAAAAAAATGAGCAGAACAAGAAGAAATCCGATAATTCCCATTGAAAGCCAGCTTTCCAGAAAAATATTTGAAGCGTTGTAGTTCGATCCGTGCTCATCTTGTCCCAAAACAATTCCGGATGAACCGAGTCCTTGTCCCAGCAGAGGATATTTTTTGATCTCGTTCCATGAGATGGCGTAGATCTTCTTTCTGACATCAACGTTCGGATCCGGACGAAAAACTTCTTTCACTTCCCTGCCTTGTTTTTGCTCTTTTGCAATATCCTCAAGATCTATATGAAAACAGCCAAATTCAGAAAGCCGGTCTGTTGATTCGATCTTTTTGGGAACTTTTGAATTTTTCTCACAGCTGATCGTTATCTTCTGCATTCCGCTGACGGAACTGACCGCCCTGTTCGCAATGTGAAATGTTGAAAGTCCGGTTCCCCAAACAAAAACCGCCGCGGAAAGAATGACCGTAGCTTGAATAAGCGATTCTTTCAGAGAGTATGAGATCTTTGGCAATAGTGTTCCTTTTTTGCGCATGAAGATCAAGACAATATAGGCAACCAGTACCGCCGCCAAACCGAGCCAAGCGCTCCTGGCTACAGTCAGTATGATCAATATCGCCATCAGGAACAGATCTCCGATGGTGGCGGCGCGAAGCAGTTTGATAACTTTTAAATTTCCGATCATGGTCTTGTCTTTCCGTTCCAAAAGCGCGAATCGAAACCATAAAATTACGGCCATCAAAATCGACAAATACATTCCAAACCAATCGGGCTCCATAAAAGTGCCGTTGATCCTTTTATCGAAGATCCCGAAGCTGATCCAGCCGAATTTGAAAGCCAGCATTTGATAGAAACCGAAAAATAGAACCGGGACCGATCCGACTGCGAAAAACCACAGCGCCTCGAACATTTGCCGTTTTGTCTGTGTAAATGTTCGAATGAGCCAAAAAAGGGCAACGAAAGAAACAAGAACAAGAACCAATTTAAGTGATAATGCCTTATTCGGAGAATTAACAGCGCCGAGCAAGGCAAAGATCGGCAGGCAAAAAATTATTCTGTCAAACCAGCCGAAAGAATTTTCTTTTTTTTCGATCCGGCATTCTTTGCTAAGAATCGAACAAATATGGCATATCTTTTTGAAGCTTATCGGTCGAAGATCAAAAGTATGAAATATCCAATGGATAACGGTTCCGGCAATGGTCAAAATTCCAAAAAGCTGGAACGGGCGCAATGATATCGGAAGCCATTCCGGAGAAACAATGGTCGTGTCCAGCGGAATGGCCGCCAGAAAAAGCCAGAATAGCATGGTCGGATTTATAACGGCCAGAATGATAGCGATCAATGAGAGAACATAAAAAAGATAGGGCGAGCCTCCGGTAATGCCGAAAAGGATAAGCCCGACGCTTAAAGTAAAACCGATGAAAGTAATGAAAATATAATCCTTGCTATTTAGTGATCTCATAAATTATCTTGAGTGTGTTTTTAACGAAAATATTCCAATCAAATTTCTCCGCGCGTTTTTTGGCGTTCTCTGTAAAAATGCCGCACTTTTGCTCATCCGCAAGCACGTGGTGCATTGCCTCGCATATTGCACCGCTGTCTTTCGGATTAACAAGTAACGCCGATCCTTTTCCTGTAACTTCGGGAACGGAGGACGAATCAGACGATATGATCGGACATCCGCAATTCATTGCCTCAAGCACCGGCAAACCAAAACCTTCATAAAGTGATGGATAGCAAAATAATGAAGCGCCTCGATAAAGCAATGGTAGATCTTTTTGTTCAACAAATCCGATGCGTTCGATCTTGTCTTCCGGCAGGCCATATTTTTTGCCGGCTTTTCTTATTTCATCGGGAATATCAGTTATTAGAGGAACGAGATGAGAATGAAAGGAACCGGCTAAAACAAGTTTCGGGATGGCTGTCGTTTGATCGTGTTTTTTCCACATTCTGGCATAAGCATCAATGAGCCGGCTGATGTTCTTTCTTATATCAAATCCGCCGACATAAAAAATGTATCCTTTTTCAAGATCATGCTTCTTTAATATACTCTCCAGTGCTTTGCTTGAATATTCTTTTTTGAAAATAGGATTACAGTCAATGTAATTGACGGTTATTTTTTGGCTTTCAATATGAAAATATTTTTCGATTTCGCTTTTGGAAAAAGAGGAAACTGTCATGACATGGCTGGCTTTGCCAATGGCTCGGTCAACAGACTGATAGTAGATCTTTTTCCTCGCATTATTGAGATATTGAGGAAAACACTTCCAGGCCGCGTCGTGCACAAGCATAATATGCTCCATGTTCCTAACAATAGTCGTAGACTGATACAATGACAATAGAGCGTCACATCCGTCTTGAGCGGCTTTTTTCGGCAAAAGGCGCTTTTCCCACCAAATTTTTCTGATCAAATCATCTCTTTTATATGGCGGTAGAAATATTTTCAGGCTGACATTTTTTGGGACGCTGATCTTTATATCTTCCTCAAGATACAGAATGAATTCAAGATTTGCGTACTTCTCAGGGGCACTCTCGATCGCTGAAAATAGGGCATTGAGAAAATGCTTTGTGACCTGCCCGGTCCCGGAATCCGGCTTGCGAATAAATGAAGCGTTGATGCCTATTTTC
>DAOUPS010000108.1 GCA_030626045.1 bacterium
AAAGAAGAGCCCAAAGCAATACGAGCGTATTAGTGAATTCCGAGTTGAAGATACCGACAATTTTAAGAAAGGAGACGAGATATTGCTTGACTTGTTCAAGGAGGGAGAAAAAGTGAAGATCTCTGGAGTTTCCAAGGGAAAAGGCTTTCAAGGTGTTGTAAAGCGCCATGGGTTTGCCGGCTCTCCGGCTTCACACGGCCACAGGCATGATTTGAGGGCGCCGGGATCAATCGGGAGCGCGTTTCCTGAAAGAGTGATGAAAGGGAAAAAAATGGCCGGCCGGATGGGCGGAGAAAAAGTGACTGTTAAAAATATGATCATTTCCCGTGTTGTTTTGGAAAAACGGATAATCGCGCTTAAAGGCGCCGTGCCCGGAAATAACGGATCGCTTGTTATGATAAAGACGATCTGATGTATTAGTAATAATTTGAAATTTACAATTTGAAATTTGAAGTGAATGAACAAATTTTTAAATTTTAATTGAAAATTCAATTCCATTAAAAGGCTGTCAATCCAATGAAAATCGCTGTACACAATTTGAAGGGAAAGAAAATTGAAGATATGGATCTTAATGAAGCGATTTTTGGCGTTGAAATGAACGAAGATCTTTTGCATCAAGTGTATGTTGTTCAAGAAGCGAATAAGAGAAAAGGGCTGTCGCATACGAAAACCAGATCGGAGCGTTCCGGATCGACAAGAAAGCCTTGGCGCCAAAAGGGAACTGGACGGGCGCGTACCGGCTCGATAAGAAATCCTATATGGAGAAAGGGCGGTGTGGTATTCGGACCCACAAAAGAGAGGAATTACACGAAGAAAGTGAATCGAAAAATGTCGCAAAAAGCGTTTAAAATAGCTCTTTCTGAGAAAATCAAGGACAAGGGGATCATTGTGGTGGACAGTTTCGATGCCAAAGAAAAGAAGACCAGAACCTTTGCCAATGCGCTTGGTAAGCTGAAAATTGGCAAAAAAGCGCTGGTTGTTCTATTGAACGAAGAAAAGGAAACAGTAAAAATAAGCAGAAATATCCCGATTGTTACAAATATATTCATTGATCAGCTAAGCGTTTCAGATATTCTCCATAATAGATTTTGTATCGTAAGTAAAAGTGGAATAGAAGAACTGCAAAAAAAGTTGGGTAAAAGCCGGAATAAAGACTAAATATATTTTTCTATGAGCGCCTTTTGGAATAAATTCAAACTGAGCAAAGAAGAGAAAGAAAAAGATCAAGAAGAAGAGAAAGAAACTTCTGATGTAAGCGCTCGGCCTGAAAAAAAGACAGGAGAAGAAAAAAAGGATAGCCGGAAGGGAAATGATGATAAAAAAATAAGTAAAGACGAGAAGAAAGACGAGAAGAAAGACAAGAAGAAAGACAAGAAGAGCAAGAAGGTTAAGAAGAAGAAAAAGAAAAGCTTCCCGAAAGAGAAAGCATTACTTATTGAGCGGACAGTCATCCGGCCAAAAGTTTCTGAAGCGGCCATGAGACAGCAGACATTGAATAAATACGTGTTTTTTGTTGATATGGGGGCAACAAAAAATGAAGTGGCGAAAGCCGTTGAAGCTATGTACGGAGTACACGTACGAAAAGTGAATATTCAGATATATTCGCAAACAACGCACCGCTTTAAAGGATTCAAGGGCAAGAAAAAAGGATATAAGAAAGCGATTGTCAGTTTGAACGCGGGAGAAACGGTGGATATTTTTTCAGAATAAGGGGACTGTTACCAAATTAACTCCTACCAAAAATTGTTCCCGCTAAGCGGGATTGCCTATGCTAATGCATAACCAAAAATTTTATTTCTTCGCTGTGAATAAAATTTCCTAATTTTTGCTAATGAAGCTAGTTTGATAACAATCCCCTAAGGGGACTGTTATCAATAAAGATAAAGAAATGGCAGTTAAGAATTACAAAAGAAATACCGCTGGCAGAAGAAAGATGTCGATCGTCAAACCGGAGCGGTTAACCGATAAACGTCCTGAAAAGCCGTTAACTGAGCCGCTTGCAAAAAAAGCGGGACGATCCAAGGGGAAGATATCCATACGCCACAGAGGAGGCGGATCGAGGCGAAAGTATCGAAAGATCGACTTTAAAATGAGAAAGTTAGACATTCCCGGAAGAGTGGAAGCAATCGAGAAAGACCCGAACCGCAATGCACTGATTGCCCTTGTAGTTTTTGCCGACGGCGAAAAACGGTATATTATCGCTACTCATGGAATGAAAAAAGGACTGGAGATAATTATATCTGAGAAAGCGCTTGTAAAAGAAGGAAACAGGTCTATGCTGAAGAATATCCCGATAGGAACGATTGTAAGCAGTGTGGAAATGGTTCCGGGGAAAGGCGCCCAACTGGCCCGAGGCGCGGGAGCCAGTGTGGTTTTGCAGGCTATAGATAACGGAACAGCTACGCTCAAACTTCCGTCAACAGAAATAAGGACGGTCAAGGAAACGTGTTTTGCCACAATAGGCAGAGTCAGCAATTTTGAGTATAATATGTACAGGATCGGCAAAGCCGGACGCAAGCGCCATATGGGGAGGCGTCCGCATGTCCGTGGATCAGCGATGAATCCGGTCGATCATCCGCACGGTGGCGGTGAAGGCAGGCAAGGCATAGGGCTCAAGCATCCTAAGACTCCGTGGGGCAAGCCGACTCTGGGAAAGAAAACGCGGAAAAAGAATAAAGCGTCGAATAAGTTTATTATCAAGCGGAGAAGGAAGAAGAAGTAGAAAAGGACTTTAATTCAAATTTTTTAAAGCATTATTATGGCGCGTTCACTAAAAAAAGGACCATACGTTGACGATCGAGTATTAGGGAAAATAAAGGGCCAAAGGCCTGATGGCAAAACTGTTATCAAAACATGGTCTCGCGCGTGCACAATTTCACCTGAAATGGTAGGTTTCGTGTTCGGCGTCCATAATGGCAAAGAATTTATTGAAGTGCGGGTTTCGGAAGATATGGTCGGGCACAAGCTGGGAGAGTTTTCTCCAACCAGGCGATTTGTCCGGCATGGCGGACGAATACAGAAAGAGATCGATATGGAACAGAAGCAGAAGG
>DAOUPS010000121.1 GCA_030626045.1 bacterium
ACGACCAATCGGTTATGAGCCGACCGCTCTACCGCTGAGCTACGGGCCCTATATCTTCATACTATTATATAATGTTGCGCGTGAATATTTAGTGGATCCGGCAAGATTCGAACCTACGATCCCGCCTCGGCGGGATTATGAGCCGACCGCTCTACCGCTGAGCTACGGGCCCTTTACTCTCATACTATATATAATATGGGTTACTTGGTCAATTGTATGCATTTTAAATTAAAAAACAACCTACACTATTATAAACTTAGATCATTTTGTAATTAAATCACTTAACCCAATATTTCTTTTTTGTTTCCGTGTTCTGTTCTTTTTGCTGTTGGAGAATTTTTTTCTTGGCCAGAGAACGCAAACTTCCAATATCTTTCTCTTTTAAATTTCGCGCCAGCTTTAAAAGAGCGCTTTTTGTATTTAATGAAGGATCGTCTATCACTTTGGACAACAAAACATCCAGGATAGCCCCTATTTTAGGACCGGGTTTTGTTTTTAGTGATCCTATCAGGTCATTCCCATTGATCTTAAGTTGTTTCACCGATATAGGGTCTTGAGAGACTTTTTCCACCATGTAGCGAAAATGCCGCAGTTTGTAAGGCACCGCTTTCGGGACGCCGCTTCCCAGCCGATCAGCTATCCGAACATCTATCAGATCATTAATGTTCTCCAGTCCGACCTTTCGAACAGTGCGCCGCACTCCGCTTTCCCCGACCTTGTCAACATCATAATAGAACATATGGTTCTTGACCAAAAGCACGGTTTTATCAGTGATCTTGCGCGAAAACTTCAACCGCTCAAGAATTTTTCGCGCCATTCGGGCTCCTAAATATTCATGCCCGTGAAATGAAGCCAGCTCTCCTTCTCCTTGCTTCGTTCCTGGTTTTCCGATGTCATGGAGAAATGAAGCAAAACGCACCTCAAATGATTTGGACGGGCATTTATTAAGACTTGCCACCAAGTGCTTATAAACAGTGTTGAAGGGTCCGTGGTAATGATGCCGATTTTGTTTTACTCCTACCGTACCCAGCACTTCCGGCATGATATATTCCATAAGTCCCAGGTCAACACACAACTCAATTCCCTTTCCGGGCTGATCGGAATATATGATCTTCATCAACTCGTCCCTTATTCTTTCTTTTGAGATCAGTTTTAAATTGCCGGCATTTTGTTTTATCGCTTTGAATGTTTTCGGTTCGATCTTAAAGCCGAGCTGAACCGCGAACCGAACAGCGCGCATCATTCGCAGCGCGTCTTCATTGAATCGCTCTCGTGGATCACCAACAGCCCGAATTTTTTTATTACACAGATCCTTCACTCCTCCAAACTCATCGATAATAATATGCTCATCATTATGCTCATCATCCTGAATTTCCAAAGCTATGGCATTAATTGTGAAATCGCGCCGGGACAGATCTTCTTTTAGTGTTTTCGCAAATTGTACGCTGTCAGGATGGCGTTTATCGGAATAGGACGATTCTATCCTGTAAGTTGTAATTTCAATAATTTCTTTCCCGTCCTCTTCTCCGCCAACATACTTTTCCGGAACAAGAACAGTCCCGAAATTATTTTCATATTTTCCGTCAGGAAAAATTTTCAGTACTTCTTCCGGTGTTGCATTCGTTGTTACATCCCAATCTTTAGGACTTTTACCTTCCAAAAGATCTCTTACGCACCCACCAACAAGAAATACTTCAAAACCGGCGTCTTTCAACGCCTTATTAACACTTCTTATTGTTGATGGAATGTGGAAATGTTTCATGTCAACAGTATATTAACACTTATCTCACCCAAAAGGCCTCGGGTTTGACATTTTTCTAACAGCTAAGTAAGAATTCTTAGTAATGTTCGCGCCACAGGCCTACTTTTCACTGAAAAAACAACAATCTCAAATATCATATTTCTAAAGACACCGGAAAGCAATATTATTACAAGCATTAAGTGATGTATTTTTCTTTCGTTTAGTATTTCTTTGATCTTCTTGCATCGGTAATTTTTATCCAGTATTTTTTCCGCAACCTCTTCTCCTGAAACAAACGCTTGAAATATTCCCTCTCCGGTAAATCCGGAAGCCAGCCCGGCCGCATCACCAACCAGATAATATTTATTTTGAAAAATAAATCCCTTGTAATCGCAATTAATTGGAAATGATCGAAATTGGCATCCGCGCGTATCAATTTTTGTTCTCTCAATCCATTGCAGAAAGTTCTTTCGCGCGGTTGAAAACTGCTTAACTCTTGGAAAACAACCGTATCCTATCGATACATAGTCCCGATGAGGAAATATCCATGAATACCATGCTGAAAATAGCTTTGAGTCAAAATGTATTTCAATTTCTGACAGATCTTTGCATTGTTCGATCGGTACAAGATAATGAAAGGCTATGCCAACAAGCTTACTGCTGATCTTTAAATGTTTCCTGAGAATCGAATTCGATCCGTCCGCACCAACTAGTTTTTCAAAATATATTTTTTCATTACTACCGGTAACAATATTCTCGTCGCTGATCTTTACGACCTCAACGCCTGTTTCAATATCAACGCTTTTAAGTGATTTA
>DAOUPS010000062.1 GCA_030626045.1 bacterium
ATGAGATATTTTTGATTATTCGGAGATTCTGTCAAAAATTTGCGGGTGTCGGTTAATGGTAAACCACTGCTCTCCAAAAGCAGGACTGTAGGTTCGATTCCTGCCACCCGTGCAGATGCGCGCCATCTTTTTGTGAGGGAATCGAAGGGCACGAGTAGGAAGCGAGCGAGCGAGCTTTCTGTGTGTAGTGCCCAGGCTCCGAGTCGGAGCGAGGAGGATTCCCTCATCCCGTGCGGATTAAATAAAAAGCGTCTTAAGGGCACTTTTTTGTAATTGGTAAGAAAAATGAAAAAGTTGTTTTTTGTTCAAACATATGTTACAATTTTCTCTTAAATTTAAAATTCCTATCACAAAAAAGATTCTTCGAAAGAAAAGTTGGAAGAGTTTTCATCTAAAGTTATGGATGAAATAAAACGGCTAATGCAGTGAATAAGAACAACAGCCTTTGGAAATATCCAAAGGCTGTTGGCTTCTTGATAATATCAAAACAGTTGTTTATGATGAAATAAGGTCATAACAGGATCATATGAAAAAACTTGTTAACATAAAACCGAATGCACTCAAAGCAGTTTTTCTCATCATTCTGATCGGATGGTGCGGATTTTTTTTAGCGAGAAAGATCGATCTTACAAACTCTGATATAGGGCGGCACATTAAAAACGGAGAGTTGCTTGTAACAGGTGACAAAAATATTCGGCAAAAAGTGCTTTATACAAATTTTTATTCATACACGAATCCCGATCATCCTTTTGTGAACCATCATTGGGGAGCGGGTATACTTTTTTATCTTACATGGAAGCAAGCCGGTTTTGCGGGATTGTCATTGCTTTATATTGGACTATGCCTTATCGGATTTCTCATCGTTTTTTTTATTGCGTGGAAAGAATCATCATTTTGGTTTGCGTATACCACCTCTATCGTGGCCGTTCCGCTTATCGGACTTCGATCAGAAATAAGGCCTGAAATGATCACATATGTTTTTGGTCCGTTGCTTTTTTGGATATTGTTGTATTATCGCAAGGGCAGGATCAGCTATATTTGGCTTTTCATATTGCCGATATTGCTGGCTGTCTGGATAAATATAAATACCTACTTTATTTTCGGACTGTATTTAATAGGTATTTTCTGGATTGAAACGGTAATCGCGTGCATACTCGCGAAAAGAAAAAAAGACAAGCAAGGCGAACAACTTCATTATGAAAAAGCAATATTCATAGGCCTTTCCGGAATTTTGAGTTTTCTGGCTACAATGTTGAATCCATGGGGAATTAAGGGCGTATTTTATCCGTTCATTATTAATTCGCAGATTGAATTCAGTGTTCTCGAACTCTCTTCTCCGTTTCTTTTAAAAACAACAGGAGAACTTCCTCCCGGATTTGAAAGTTATTTCATTTTACTGGGGGCGCTGTTAGTTGCATTTACACTTTTGATCTTCAAGCCATTTCGAAAAAAGTTTTCATTTGTTATTTTTACTTGGGGGGTAACGCTTTGCGTCCTTTCTATTTTTCAGGCAAGGAATGTAGCATTTTTTTCTTTGTTTGCCATTCCTTTATTAGCAATGACATATAAGGCGGTATGGGCTATTGTTATAGAATTGTCACGCACACAGCAACCATATCTTACTCTTTTGCTTTTAAATAAAAGATTTCTGAACTTAAGTAAGATAATTATAATCCCGTTTCTATTTGCTTTAATGATAGCGTTTAATAGTTACTTTGTTTACGATTACAATAATACTCGAGGGGTTGGTCTTTGCGACAATGTTCTTGACGCGCTTGCATACTTTAATGATCAAAATGGAAGCGGACGAATTTTTAATGATTTTGACATTAGCAGCTATCTTATTTTTGGATTATTTCCAAATGAAAAAATATTTGCTGATCATAGGCCGGAAGCATATCCAGCCGGTTTTTTCAGTGATGTTTTGCACTCAGCCATCACTAGTGAACGATCATGGAGAGAAATTGAGATGGAATATGATATAAATTCTATTTTTTTGACAAATGAGCCGTCTTATTCAAAGATCAATCTATTTGTAAATAGGAGAATACAAGATCCCATATGGGATCTTGTATATAGCGATAAATATACGTACATATTTACCAAAAACAAAGTACATAATTATTGATGAAAAAATACGGCAGCCTGACATCAAAAGAGATCGTTGCCGATCACAACTTATTCGTTACTTCAATAAATTTATAAGGAAGTTCATCAGAAACGAAGAAAGCTTTATCAGGCAGTAGCTCTCTTTTCTCTTCAAAAAGAGTATTGAAAATGACACGGAAAGTATTTACCGGAGTTATTGAGTCGTATAGCATTTTCTTTCCCTCATCTGGAAGATGATATGCATTCAAGATGGAAAACTGTTCATGGAGGTCTGTTTTAAAAGGATCTTGAGGATCGCATGACGACCGGGATCCATGATCGGATTGAAGAATTATAATTGGATCAGACTCAGAGTTTTGCAATATTGAAGTGATAACGTTTTTTATTTCTTCTGTTACGAAATGAGCTTGCTGCCCATATTTTTTTGCGAAATCTTTACGATCAGGTTCAATTTTGAGGTAGGCGCATCCATCCAAAAGCAAAGTAAGGGCGCTTGGATTTGTTGGGTTTCCATGCTCGTCAAAAATAAAAGGCGGATGGGGAGATACGATATGAATATAACTGAAAGTGGGCCCGCTTATTTTTGATATCTCCGGGATATAATCAAAAGCGTTTTGTATCTTTTTTCTCTTAGAGTCTATAACTGCTTTCTTAAGGAAACAAAGTTTTAATGGTGTCATATCTACGAGTTTAGCGTCAAATTCATTGAAACTGTGGCTATCGCCCAGAACGATGTCATGTGGAATACTGTTGGCAACTTCCCAATCTGATGGAATATTTACTATCGTATATCCTTTTTCTTTGAATTTTTTTTGAACACGATTTTTTCGTACCAATTCATTCAATGGTGATAGATCTTGAAGGTCCTCATCGTAATATTTTTCCAGGAAGTTAACATATTCATAATTTAATGATGAAGGCATTGAATAATAAGTCCGGGGATAATTTGAATGGCTTTCTTGGGCAACAAAAAAGCCTTTTTCCTCCAGAAAAGAAATGAAATCGCTGTTATCATATCCAAAAAAAGTTCTCATAATATCCTCTCTGGCGTATCCATCCAGAATTATATAGTATACGTCAGGAAAATCTTTTGACTGAGATGCGGATATGGCAGATATGTTTTTTTGTTCCTGTGCTATAAGGGAAGGATGTGTTATATGGAAAAAAATAATCTGAACTACAAGTATCAAAAAGGTTGCTGTTGAGATAGTGTTCAATATGAAAGTTAAACTATTATATGATCTTACTACTTTTATAATTACGAACAATGACCAGAAGAAAAATAAAATCCACAATGCGAGGTAAATTTGAAAAAATTGAATTTCTTTCCCAGAAATTGTTGTTACAATATTGAAATTCAGGCAAGAACCGAACGAAAAAAATAAGATCACCAATATCGACAGAATTGCTGCGGATCTATGTATATTCTTAGTAAATAACTTAAGCAGCACAAAGAAAAAGACAGTGAGGACTAAAGTGGTCAACGAAGGCAAGATCATAAAAGACAATTTTGCCTGATCAGTATTTTGATAATACAAAGACATAACTGGGATTATTGAAAACAAAAAAGGATGTACGATAAATTTTTTCATTGTTGAGAATTTAACTCGTTTGTTACGTCGATAAATTCATACGGACGGATCCATGTTGCAAAATAATTTCGATCTTCCAATAACTCCAGACCAGCATCAAATAAAGTGTTAAACACTACGCGAAAAGTATTTACCGGAGTTATTGAGTCGTATAACATCTTTTCTCCGTTGTCCGGAAGATAATAAGCATTCAAAATCGACATGCGTTCATGCATGTTCGTTTTGTCCGGATTCTCCCAGTCAAGCATGGATCCCGGTCCGTGATCCGCTTGCAATATTATAATCGGAGGCGTTGAAGATCCGGCGAGAATTAAGTCAATGGTTTTTAGTGAATTTTCCGATGTGAATTTCATCTGGTTGACATATGCTTTTCTGTATTTATCTGTACCGGGGCAATGTTCAAAATAATGATTTCCATCATTACCGGCAAGGTTACTTTCCATTTTTTCAATTGCTCCGCCTTTGTCAAAAACAAACGGAGGATGGGGAATCAATAGGTGTATATAGATGAATGTCGGTGCTTCGATCCTAGCAATGTCCGGGAGATGATCAAACGCAAAATAAAACTTATTTCGATATCCTTCAAGAAAGAGATCCTTATTGGAAAATATTTGCAGAGGAGTTGATTGCACGAGAATATCCGTAAATTCCGTCGTGTTTATTTTATTTTGCATAAAAATATCCGCATGCAGATTGTCATACGTTCCTGTCCATGTGTAGGGAAAAGCGACAAACTTATATCCAACGCCTTTTAATGTTTTGTATACCCTGCTCTCTTTTATCATTTCACGCAATGGTCCGCGGTCGCCGGAATCAACACCCATTATTTGAGATATCTCATCCAAATATGTGTAGTTGAGCGACGAAGCAACCGATAAATATGTCTGGGGATAATTTGTTGTTCCTTTTCCTGCCACGAAGAACCCTCGATCTTCAAGAGCTTTAGTAAAAGGGCTATTATTGAAGCTGTAATATTTTTGCAAAACATCGTTTCTTCCATAGCCGTCTAGAACTATGTAATAAATATCCGGTCTGTTATTTGTATTTTTGATCTCAGTTAGGCTATTTTCATTTTTAATAAGTTCGTCGATGTTTTTTGCGGATATCTCGTACCAGGCAATTGTTGAAATCGGCATGATAATGAGAATGACCGAAAAAGTATTAAGATACGCCGTCATTTTTTCAAACGATCTCTTCGAACTGGTAACAAGGTATGTGATAGCCGAGAGTAAAATTATCCAGAAAACAAGCAAGCCATAGTAGTCTAAATTTTCAAACGGTATTTCTTCAAAGATCAGATAGGGAAGTTTAAGATAATGGCCAAAAGAAAAAAAAGTTATAAAGAAAGCGGAAGACAGAACAGCTGCCTTTTGAATGTTTCTCAGAAAATGCTCGATCAGCAAAAAGATTGCGATAGATAAAAGCAGAATTATGGCAAGCGGCCAAAAGGCATATGAGGGATGAACAAGATCTTTATTATTGGCATAAAGAAAAAAAACTGGAAATAGAGCAAAGAGAAACGGATGGAATACTTTTAGTCTATTCATAAACATGGCGTGATCTCATTAAATAAAGAACTCTTTTTGATCCTTCAATGTTTTGAGACTTAATTATGTCAAAACATCCATCAAAAGCCTTTTCAAAATTTTTCTGATCATACTTTGTGAAAATATCTTTTCGCGTGGAAAGCAATTTTTGTACATTTGAATCATCTTTCGGAATGAATTCAATGATCAAATATTTGCACAAAATGCTGAAATATGACGCGATCATTCCAAAGGGAACATTGTTTGAAATTGAAAGATG
>DAOUPS010000010.1 GCA_030626045.1 bacterium
GGCGAATAAGGCTTGGTAGCGGGGAAAGCGAATATGCTTGTGATCCAAAAAAATAAGCAGCAAAAATAAAGTGAAAATAAGGCCGATTGACTCAATTCTAACAAACGGTGTAAGCGCCAGAGGGATAAACATCATCATGAAATTTATCCTGGTTTTATCTTTAAGATATTTGATAAGCAGATAAAGGGAGAACCAAATAAGTGCACCAAAGAACAGTTCCGTGAGCGTGAACTTGTAGAAAAGGGTGATCGGCAGAAGCGACGCAAAAAGTGCAAGGCCAATCACAGGGAATTTTTTTGATCGGGAATAATTTTTGGCGATAAGATAAAGTGAAAAGAGAAAAGTAACGAAAGGAAAGAAATTAGCCAGTGGTAGTCCTTTTATTCCGAATAGTTGCGCAAAGATCGCTGTCCAACTTGAATATCCGGGAAGAAATTGTGAATGCAAGAGTCCTTCGGAGGTATAGTAAAATCCCGGGAAATTAAGCGCTTTTCCTTTTCCATAAATTTTAAAAAATTCCTCGACAAGAATATTCGAGTGGTCAAGCGAATGGCTGTTGGCGATCATTAAAGCTGATGTGGCCAGCGAACCTTCATCACGGCCGCCGAATATGGTCGGGGTCGTAAAGATAGATAAAGTAATTCCCAAAACGATCAAACCGGACAGAACACACAAATCAAATCGGGGCATGGCGGCAATAGCCAGCCATTTTTTGGCGGCAAGAATGATCATCGCAATACCTAAAACTACCAGCCAAAGAACAAGAAGTTCAAGAAAGAATATTTTAGCCACTGCAAGAATAAGAGCGAATATGGCGGTGATGATCCACGCAAAAGAGCCAAGCTCAAACACCGTTAATTTTAGCTGTTTCATGAAGTCCGGGAGTTAGAGTGCAAATTAGCCAATTTCATTATAGGTTTTATACCGCAAAGAAACAAGATGTCCAACGCGTATCTTATCTTATACAGGTTACTACATTCAAGCTACATTCACAATTAGACAACTTAAAAACTTTAAGATATTATAGGTATTGTTTGATACTTAAGACAAAATGCTTATGCAACTTGTCATCCTGGCTGCTGGGAGAGGGATCAGAATGATGCCTATCACAAAAAAAATTCCGAAACCGATGATGCTGTTGAAAGGAAAGCCGAAACTCGAATATACTTTGAGATCATTGCCTGAAGAAATCGACGAAATAATAATCGTCGTGAATTATCTTGGCGAACAGATCAAGGATTACTTTGGCAACTCATTTAAGGGGAAGCGAATTATGTATGTCAAACAGCGTCAGTTAAACGGAACGGGAGGTGCGCTGCACTTTTGCAAGGATTATTTAAATGATCGGTTCATGGTGATGATGGGCGATGACCTGTATGGCAAGAATGATATTAAACAAATGGCCAAGCATGATCTGGCCATTTTGACGAAAGAAGTCGATGATGTGTCACGATTCGGAAGAGTGCTGGTGGATAAAAATAATTATTTCTGTGGGATCATTGAAAATAAAAATGTTGATCAAAATGCCAAGCACAATGGCGCGAATCTTGTTAATACAGCGCTTTACACGCTAGATAAGCGTTTCTTTGACTATCCTCTTGTGCCGATCTCGGATACTGAATATGGCTTGCCGCAGACATTGGCAGTAATGGTCAATGAACACGAAATTAAGATTGAGAGGGCGGGTTTGTGGATTCCACTGGGAGATGCCAGTGATATTGCTATCGCGGAGAAACATCTGAGCTCATTCTAAATTTATCTTTAAGATGGGATTGTTTCCCTTGCCTTTCGCGAAAAGCGGGGGAGACAATTCCAAGATACTGAAATGAAATATGTGTTGCGCCAATTTTTTACAGTTTCATTATTGAGCATCCTATCCAGTGCTCTATTCTTCATGTCCGACGCTGAAAGCGCCGAACCTGAATTATTTGAAGTAAATCCGGTTCGTGTCTATATTTTTTACTCCGCGGGGTGTCCTCATTGCCGTGCCGAGATTGCTTTTTTGGAGGAAATAGAAAAAATGCTTCCCCATGTTGATATTGTTAAACTCAAAGAATCTGAAAGTTTTCAAAATCAGAGCATCTACATAAATGTCATCAAGCATTACGAACTTAAAGGTGCGGTGCCCACGACAATCATTGGTGATCAGCCTATAGTCGGTTTTGATAATGAAGATGGCACCGGACAGAAGTTGTTGTCGTATATCTCAATGTGTACTGTTAACTCATGTGATAGCTGGGTGGACGGAATTTTTAAGAAAGAAAGTCCCTCCAAAATGGAGAAGATCAAAGTCGAAGAAAAAGTACTGGACATACTTGATATTCATAGGGAAGATTCTTCACAACGTATGATTGCTGATAACATGCAGGGATCAGATTCAACTACTGTAAGGGCGTTTGGCAGAGAAGTTCATCTTAGCGGTGACGCATCAATTTATATGCTGGGTGTTGTGCTGGGATTGGCTGACGGAGTTAACCCTTGCATGTTCGCGGTGTTATTGTTTCTTTTAACTTATCTTTTGGCAATCGGCTCCAGAAAGCGTGCTCTAAAAGCCGGAATTGTTTTTTCGCTGACAACATTTGTTGTTTATTTTCTGTTCATGTTTGGCCTTATTAAAGTTGTTGATGTCCTTAATATTGCATACTGGTTGCGAATCACGGTAATTTGGCTTTCTCTTATCGTTGGAATTATTATGATAAAGGATTTTTTTATCTATGGAAAATGGGTTTCACTTGATATTCCCAAGCGGTTCAGACCGATGCTTCACACCTTAATTGAAAAAGGCACTTTACCTAGTGCTATTGTCTTGGCTTTGTTCGCAGGCATTGTTGAACTACCTTGTACATCAGGACTTCCATTAGCATACGTTGCAACACTTACAAGTCGTGAACTGAATCCATTTTGGTATCTTATTCTATATAATTTGTTTTTCGTGCTGCCGTTGCTTACTATTATCTTCTTCGTTTCATCTGCGAGGATAAATGTTGATCAAATCGAGCAAAAACGCGTGCAATTTAAAAAATATATGCGGCTTGTGGCTGGTATCTTGCTGATATTTTTAGCTATTGCGTTGTGGAGAAACTGGTTGTAACTATGACTTTGCTCTAAAATGTTTATTTATTCAGCATGTTTAAGAAAAGGTTTTGAAGTTGGCAAAGTGACTAAAACAAGCTATAATCATAGAAGATTGTTTACTAGTTGGTTTTATTGGCAAAAATGGGTAATTTTTAATAGGAATTAGCTTAGGAGTAATTTGGTATATAGAAGAATGAAGCAAGAACTGCATTTACGTTTATGAACGCAGATGCTGATAAAAAACAAAATGCTTAAAAACGAATACATCATTGCCATTGATATAGGGTCGTCGCATATTCGAACAGTAGTTGCGCAGATTATCCCTCAAGAAGAAAATAAGCCGCGAATTGTTGGGGTCGGAGTTGTGCCGTCCAGCGGTATTCGCAGAGGCGTTGTTGCCGATATTGAAGAGGTAACCGAATCAATTGCGAGATCGATAGAAGATGTGCAGCGAAATTCAGGTGTGAAAGTTGAAAATGCATACGTTTCGGTTGGAGGGGCTCATATTGAATCCACTGAGACAAAGGGAGTAATTGCCGTTGGAATGGTAAATGGGGAAGTGTCGTCGGAAGATATTGAACGTGTAACGGAAGCTGCACAAGCGATAAATTTGCCGCCAAACAAAGAGATTTTACATCTCGTACCGCAAAGTTATTGCCTTGATGACCAGGAAAATATTAAGGATCCGCTTGGTATGATCGGTGTTCGTCTTGAAGTTCAAGGCCTTATTATTTTTGGATCTACCTCGCACATTCGAAACATTACAAAATGTGTGAATAATAATGGGATCGAAGTTGAAGGATTTGTGATCTCTCCGCTGGCCGCCGCAAAAGCAGTGTTAAACAAGCGCCAAAAGGAACTTGGGGTCGTGTGCATTGACATTGGCAGTGGGACAACTTCACTGGCGGTATATGAAGAACGAGAATTGATCCATATTGCCGTCTTACCGATTGGCGCCGGGCATATAACCAATGATATTGCCATTGGTTTGCGGACTTCCATCGATGTTGCCGAAAAAGTAAAATTGAAGTACGGATCAGCTCTCTCGAATGAAATTTCCAAAAAAGACCAGATTGATCTGGCTGATTTTGATCCCAATGAAGAGGGAATGATTTCTCGGAAGCATGTCGCTGAAATTATTGAGGCAAGATTGGAGGAAATATTTTACATGGTTGAGAAGGAATTAAAAAAGATAAATCGTAGCGCACTACTTCCAGCCGGTGCGGTTTTAACGGGCGGTGGAGCGTGCATGCAAGGCTCCATCGATCTTGCCAAGGACATTCTTAAATTACCGGTGCAAACGGGATTTCCAGTTGAATTATCCGGTTTGATCGATAAAGTCGACAGCCCGGTATTTTCGGTAACTATCGGCATGATATTATGGGTTCTTGAAGATCCTGTTGCGATGGCAAATAATAGAAGAACATCAAATATTTTTTCGAAAAAAGACTTGATATCAAAAATGTCATCAATAAAAGGGGATGCACAGACAATAAAAAAATGGTTTGGGAAGTTTTTACCATAAAAGTGAACATTTCTAAAGTATTAATTTCTTAAATTCCTTAACTTGATTTTCTTGACTTATTGTGGCATTGTTGGTAAAGTAGACCACTGTTTAAGATTTGGAAATAGCGATATTCATTTTTTACGAAATATCATAAAATAATAGGATAACATTCATGGCTGAAGTAAAACCAGAAATAGAAACATTTGCCCGAATAAAAGTTGTTGGAGTCGGTGGTTCGGGTGGAAACGCAATAAGCCGGATGATTGAGCGCAAACTCAAAGGAATTGAATTTGTCGCAATAAATTCTGACGCGCAAGACCTTCATCATAGCAGAGCAGGCGAAAAGATACATATTGGTAAAAATCTTACTCGGGGCCTTGGTTCAGGAATGAATCCGGAAATTGGCCGTCAAGCGGCAGAAGAAAATCGTGATGAAATACAGGAAGTTCTCAAAGGAACAGATATGGCGTTTATTGTATATGGAATGGGAGGAGGGACTGGGTCAGGAGCAGGGCCAATTATTGCCGAAGCGGCGAAAGAAGCAGGTGCGTTAACTGTTGGAGTAGTAACCTTGCCATTTTCTTTTGAAGGAAAGCAACGCGCCGCAATTGCTGAAGAGTCTATGGAGCACTTAAAAGATAGAGTAGATACTCTTATTACGGTTCAGAATGATAAACTCCTCCAGGTTATTGACAGAAATACTTCTCTCGTTAATGCATTTCGAATTGTCGATGATGTTTTGCGGCAAGGCGTTCAGGGAATATCGGATCTAATCACCAAACCGGGGATAGTAAATGTTGATTTTGCGGATATTAACGCGGTGATGCAGGATAGTGGAAGTGCGTTAATGGGTGTTGGCATTGCCAGTGGCGAGAATAGAGCGATTGCAGCCGCAAAATCTGCTATCAATTCACCTTTGCTTGATATCTCAATAGATGGCGCTAAAGGAGTATTGTTTAATATCAGCGGCGGCGAAGATCTGACAATGATGGAAGTAAATGAAGCGGCAGGTGTTATAACGGAGAATGTAGATTCAAATGCCCGAATTATTTTCGGTGCTTCTTCTGATGAAACAGCCACAAAGAAAGGAGAGATCAAAGTTACTGTTGTTGCAACAGGATTTGATTATAGCGTACCAACACAAACATCTATTAAACGATCAGAAAAGAGAATTCGACTCGAATCGGAAGATGTATTGTCAAACAAGGACGATACCGCCAAAATTCTTTCTTCCAATGATTTTGAGGAGAAAAAGAAAGAAGGAAAGAAAAAGCGTGACACAATGTTTTTTGATGATGAGGTGTCTGTAAACACAGCGCCAATGATTACTTCAACGGATGAAACGGATAAGGATGATAAGGATGTCGATGATGATTTAGAGATTCCGGCGTTTATTCGTAAAAAATTGGGTAAGTGATTTTGGGAGCAGAAACCAGTCTTTTGCAGTGAGTGAAATATAGTATACTCGAAAGTTGACTTTTTAAAGAATTGCGATACACTTAATAAAGTCTTTGGATGATTGGCCTTTAGTGCTTGCTTAAGTAGATGTGCCAAGGATTTGGGCGGAGGCTTCACTTTATTGAAGAAACGGTTCCGTTATGTATATGAGTGCACGGAGCTTTGTTTTTTTAAGGGGAATGGCTTTTTAGTATACATTTAATATTTTAAGTTTAGGAATAGTGCCAACAATTAATCAAATTAAACGAAAAAGAAGAAAATTTGTAGAAAAGAAAGCAAAATCTCCTGCGCTTACGTTTGGATTCAATTCAATAAAGAACAAGCCGGTTGATTATAAGGCGCCTTTCAAAAGAGGTGTTTGTGTGAAGGTGGGCACAACCACGCCAAAGAAACCAAACTCTGCATTGCGAAAGATTGCACGCGTAAAGCTAACAAACGGCATGGAAGTAACAGCTTATATTCCAGGCATTGGCCACAATCTCCAAGAGCACTCGATTGTTATTATTCGAGGCGGAAGAGTGCCGGATCTGCCTGGTGTCCGATATCATGTTGTTCGCGGAGTTCTTGATTCAGCCGGCGTAGTGGATCGTTCAAAAAGCCGATCAAAGTATGGCGCCAAAAAGCCTAAAAAAGCGAATAAAAAAAACTAGGAAGTAAATATATAAGACATGGCAAGAAAAAAGCGGGTTCATAGAAAATATTGGAAACCAGACGTAGAATATAATTCACTGCTTGTCGGCCGTTTTATCGGTCATCTGACAATGAGTGGCAAAAGATCGGTTGCGGAGACAATCGTGTATGAATCTTTCGATATCATTCACACAAAAACCAAAAAGGGTGGTCTTAATACCTTCGAACAAGCCTTGAAGAATGTATCTCCTCTTATGGAGCTCAAGAGCCGTCGTATTGGCGGTTCCAATTACCAAGTACCGATACCGGTTGCCGGTGATCGGAGGGCTACTATTGCAATGCGCTGGATAATAAACGCGTCACGGGCTCGCAAAGGGGAAAAGATGGCAATACGGCTGGCTGAAGAATTTATTGACGCATCTGAAAAGAAAGGATCGGCGATCAGAAAACGAGAGGATACACATCGGATGGCTGAAGCAAATAAAGCGTTTGCGCATTTTGCATAAAAACAAATCTTACAGAGGGTTTGTTTTTGTATTTATATCCGAAATAGTTCAAGGCGGGGGCCATTGAGCTTACAAGAGCACATGAGTACACCAAGTTTCATCTTAGAATTCTGATTTTTTGTTACAAAAGTGTGTTCGAGAGCAATCCCATAAAAGTATAAATTTGTTGTATGGAACGAAAATTTTCAATTGATAAATATCGAAATATTGGAATAATTGCGCATATTGATGCCGGAAAGACGACAGTGACAGAACGCATTTTATTTTATACCGGAATTTCCCATAAAATTGGCGAGGTCCATGAGGGCGAGGCAACAATGGATTGGATGGAACAAGAACAAGAAAGGGGAATTACTATCACTTCTGCGGCAACAACATGTTTCTGGAAAGACCATCAGATCAATATTATTGACACGCCCGGACATGTGGATTTTACGGTGGAAGTCGAACGATCACTGCGCGTTCTTGATGGCGGTGTTGTCGTGTTTGACGGGAAAGAAGGCGTTGAACCGCAATCGGAAACAGTGTGGCGCCAAGCGGATAAATATCAGGTGCCGAGGATATGCTTTATTAATAAAATTGACAAAGAAGGCGCTAGTTTTGAAAATGCACTGGGTACGATCTGGGATCGCCTTTCATCAAATGCTGTTGCTATACAATATCCTATCGGTGAAAGTTCTGAGTATAAAGGTTCTATTGATTTGATCAAAAGAAAGGCTATTTACTATAGCGGTGAGCATGGTGAAGATATAGTAGAACAGGATATTCCGGATGAATTAAAGCAAGAAACTGAAAAATGGCGCGAAAAAATGATCGAAAAGATCGCCGAAACCGATGATGCATTAACTGAAAAATATCTTGAAGGCACGGAAATGGCCGAAAATGAGATTTGTGCCGCACTTCGAAAAGGGACCATTAAAGGAACTTTAATTCCGGTTCTTACAGGAACTGCATTGAAAAATAAAGGTATTCAGCCTGTTCTTGATGCGGTTATAAGCTATCTTCCGTCACCTGTCGATGTGCCTTCGATCAAAGGAACTGACATTGAAAATAAGGAAAAAGAGATAGAGAGAAAAGCTGAAGATCAAGAGCCTTTCTCCTCTTTAGCTTTCAAAGTTGCGACAGATCCTTTTGTGGGGCAGTTAACATTTTTTAGGATATATTCAGGAACATTAGCTGCCGGTTCATATGTCTTTAATTCTATAAAAGGCAAAAAAGAGAGAATTGGACGGATTCTTCAAATGCACTCTAATCATCGCGAAGAAAAAGAGAAGATGTTTGCCGGCGACATAGGAGCGCTTGTCGGGTTGAAATATACATCAACAGGAGACACTCTTTGTGATGAAGACCATAAGATCGTACTTGAGCAAATTGAATTTCCTGAACCGGTAATTTCAGTTGCAATTGAACCAAAGACAAAACAGGATCAAGAAAAGATGGGAATCGCGCTTAAAAAACTTTCCGAAGAAGATCCGACATTTAAGGTTCGAACGGATGAAGATACCAGCCAGACAATAATTTCCGGAATGGGCGAACTGCATCTTGATATAATTGTAGACAGAATGAAAAGGGAGTTTAAAGTCGAAGCGAATATTGGAAGGCCGCGAGTTGCCTATCGAGAAACTATTCGTGGTGCCTCTGAAGCTGAGGGAAAATTCATTCGCCAATCAGGAGGACGCGGCCAGTACGGACATTGCTGGCTACGTGTTGAATCACTTGGCGAGGGCGGCGGGTTTGAATTTGTTGATGAGATCAAGGGTGGTGCAATTCCACAAGAATATATTCCTGCGATTAAAAAAGGCGTGAAAGAAGCGACTGACAGCGGGGTAGTTGCAGGGTATCCAATGGTTGATATAAAAACAACAGTGTTTGACGGATCATTCCATGATGTCGATTCTTCAGAGGTGGCATTCAAAGTTGCCGGATCAATTGCTTTTAAAGAGGCGGTTAAAAAATCAAAGCCGATTATTTTGGAGCCGGTTATGAAAGTGGAAATAATTACCCCGGAAAAATTCATGGGGGATGTTGTGGGAGACATCAGTTCAAAGCGTGGACAAGTTGACGAAATGCTTGACAGGGGAAAAGGAAACTCTCTGGTGAAAATTATAAAATCTAAAATTCCGCTTGCGTCCCTGTTTGGTTACGCGACACAATTACGGTCAATGACGCAGGGAAGAGCGAATTATTCAATGGAATTCGATCATTATGCAGAACTGCCCGCAAATATTGCTGAAGAATTGAAGTCGGGAGAAAAGAAATAACATTCAAGTATGCTGTCAAAAGAAATTAAACAACTTATAGAATTGTCAAGAGGGAAAATGATAATTAGCGAAGGCGATCTAACGTCAAGTTATGTTATAATGAAACTGGATGAATATTTAGAAGAAATAAATTCGAGGCAACGTAATGGCGAGTCAAAGAAAAAAGAAAAGATAAAAAAAGGTTTGAGTGAGGATAAAGAAAAAACAGAGGAAGAAACAGAGGGAAAAGGTTTGACAAATAAAGAGCTATTAGATAAAATCAATACCGACATTGCAGGATTACATTCTCGTAACGCTGAAGAGGAGACAATTGAGAATTTCGAATCTGGAGATAAGAGTAAAAATGAGAATGAAAAATATCATTATGAGTCAATACACTAATCTGTGTATCGTTTGGTGCGTCGTTTAATAATTTATTAATAATACGTAAACAATGTGACCAATGGCATGTTTCCATTGGCACATAGCAAAAATATGGCTGAAAAATTTGATCGAAGCAAGCCGCATGTTAATGTTGGAACGATTGGTCATGTCGACCATGGAAAAACTACGTTAACCGCCGCAATTTTACATGCTCTTAAAATTGCCGGTAAGCTTGACAGTGCGAAGACTGTTGATGAAATCGACAAAGCGCCGGAAGAAAAAGAGCGGGGAATTACCATTGCCACCGCGCATGTTGAGTATGAAACAGATAATCGCCATTACGCGCATGTTGATTGCCCTGGTCATGCAGACTACATTAAAAACATGATCACCGGAGCAGCACAGATGGACGGAGCTATTCTTGTTGTTTCTGCAACTGATGGTCCAATGCCGCAAACACGAGAACATATCCTTCTTGCCAGGCAGGTCGGTGTTCCTCAAATTGTAGTATTCATTAACAAGGTTGACATGGTCGATGATCCTGACTTGGTTGAGCTTGTTGAGGAAGAAATTCGTGAATTACTGAACAAATATGAATTTAAGGGTGATAACGCTGCCGTTATTCGTGGTTCAGCTCTTAAGGCTTTAGAAGCAACTGATCCAAAAGGCGATGAAATAAAGCCGATCTTTGAACTTCTTGATGCGCTTGATGAAAAAATTCCGGAGCCTGAACGGGATGTTGACAAGCCGTTTTTAATGCCAATCGAAGATATATTTTCAATTGAGGGCCGTGGCACAGTAGTGACAGGAAGAATTGAGCGAGGCATTGTTAATCTCAATGAAGAAGTAGAAATTGTCGGTATTCGAAACACTGCCAAAACGATAGTAACAGGAATAGAAATGTTCAATAAATCCCTTGATAAAGGTATGTGCGGAGACAACGCCGGAGTTCTTTTGCGAGGCCTTAAAAAAGAAGATGTCGAGCGCGGACAAGTTCTGGCTGCTCCGGGATCGATCACTCCCCACACTGAATTTGAAGCTGAAGTGTATGTATTGACCAAAGAAGAAGGCGGAAGGCATACACCTTTTTTCAAAGGATACAAGCCGCAATTTTACATCAGAACAACCGATGTTACAGGGGATGTTACTCTTCCTGACGGAGCGGAAATGGTAATGCCTGGTGATACTGTAACGCTGACTGTCAAACTTGTAGCTCCGGTTGCGATGGAAGAAGGAATGCGATTTGCTATTCGCGAGGGCGGAAAAACCGTTGGCGCCGGTGTTGCAACAAAGATCATAAAATAAATAGCAACAAAAATATCCTTTACTGCACTGGTCCGAGTTTGTAACTCGGACCTTTTGTTTGACGACGTACTGTTGTGAATCCCGAGAACTCGGGATTGCTCTGTAATTTACCTAGCTATGAAATGCAATAACATGTTAAAATGATACTAAGTGCTTGTTTCAAAAAAGGTTAAAAAACAATATGACTAATAGCAAAAAGAAAACACTTGTTCTCATAGACTCAAACGCCCTCATTCATCGCGCTTTTCATGCACTTCCTCCTTTAACCAAAAAGGACGGAACGCCCAGCGGGGCTGTTTATGGCTATGCCCTGACACTGCTTTCAGTGATGGATCAGCTCAAGCCGGATTTTATTGCCGCGACGTTTGATCTTCCGGGACCAACCTTTCGCCATGAACAATATAAGGAATACAAAGCGACCCGCGCTAAAGCTCCGGATGAACTGTACGAGCAAATTCCCATTGTGAAAGATCTGCTGCGTGCGTATGGAATTCCGATCTACGAAAAGAAAGGATACGAAGCGGATGATGTTATCGGAACATTAACCAAAGATCCCAAGCTTGAAAAAAAAGTGGACTCGATTATTGTGACCGGAGATCTGGACGCTTTACAGCTTGTCGATGACGACACGAAAGTGTTTACCTTAAGAAAAGGAATAAAAGATACGGTTATCTATGACGCGGAAGGTGTTATGGAGCGGTTCCATGTTTCTCCCGAACAGATTGTCGATTACAAAGCGCTCAGAGGAGATGCGTCGGACAATATTCCCGGTGTGAAAGGTATTGGAGAAAAGACGGCGGTTGATCTGCTCACAAAGTATCGTTCGCTGAAAAACATTTATAAAAATGTTAACGATGTCGCTCCCGAAGCTGTCAAAAAAAAGCTGATCAACGGTAAAAAAGACGCAATGATAAGTTACGATCTGGCAAAGATCGTAACGAGTCTAGATATGAACTTTAACATTAAGGACGCGGAGACAAGCAAGCTGGATGATGAAAAGTTGGCTTCATTTTTCCAGAAAATGGAATTCCATTCGCTATATAAAAGGATAACCGGAAAAACCGGTACGGAAAACGGATCTTCGAAAAAAAGAGATATTGTAATTGAAGAAATAAAGACAAAGCCAGATCTGAATAAAATTGAAAAAATTATTCAGAACCAGAAAAAAGTCGCGATAACATTGGCAATTTGTGATGATAATACGGCTTCTCAATTTGTTGGCATCTCATTATCAATTGACAGCTCAAAAGGATATTATATTTCGGCGAAAAATGCCGGTAACATTCTGCGAATGATTGGTGATCCCGGTATCTTGAAAGTCGGGTACAACGTTAAGCGTGATCTGAAAATATATAAAAAATTTACAGGCAATTATTTTACATCATTTTTCGATATACAGATCGCCGCCTATATTTTAAATGCCGGAACTGATACTTCATTGGACAAGCTCGTTTTTGAGGAATTTATGGTAGAACTCAAATATCAGAAACAGAAAAAAGGGCAAGCCAGCTTATTAGATAATACGAATGAACAACTTTTACAAGCCGCGGCGGAACAAGCGGTCTGGATCTTAAAATTACACGGTGTATATGAAGAAAATATAGCAAAAATCAGCGATCAACAAAAAAAAGAAAAAAAATCCACAATGTTATCTCTCTTTAATGATTTAGAAATGCCTCTTGTGCCGATTATCGCGGAAATGGAGGACTGTGGTGTTAAGGTTGAAAATAACATATTGCATCAAGTTTCGAACATTACTCAGCATACGCTTGAAAAATTAGAAAGAAATATCTACGATCTTGCCGATGAAGAATTTAATATCAACTCGCCCAGTCAGCTTGCCCAGATCCTGTATGAAAAACTGAAAATTTCCACCAGCGAAATAAAAAGAGGGAAAACAGGGCTTTCAACAAATGCCGACCAGTTAAGAAAAATTAAGGATTTTCATCCCATAGTTCCGCTTATAGAGAAATATCGTGAACTTTTTAAAGTAAAGACAACCTATGCCGATGCTTTGCCGAAACTTGTTCAAGAGGACGGGAGAATCCATGCCCATTTCAATCAGGCTGTAACGGCAACCGGCAGATTATCTTCGTCGGATCCGAATCTACAGAACATTCCTAAAAAAGGCAAGTTAGCTGATATCATTCGGAGCGCGTTTGTCGCTGACAAAGGAAGAGTGTTTGTTTCTGCGGATTATTCACAAATTGATCTGAGAGTGGCGGCTCATCTATCTGATGATCCAAAGCTCAAAGAGGTATTTATGGAAAATAAGGACATTCATCGTGCAACCGCGGCGTGGGTGAACAATATTCCGCTGGAAAAAGTAACAGATAAACAAAGAGGAGAAGCAAAGTCGCTTAATTTTGGAATTTTATACGGTATGGGTCTATATGGGTTCATGCGTGACAGTGGAGTTTCCAGGAAACAGGCACAGAGCTTTATTGACCAATACATGAGAACATTTTCACGGCTGAAAGAATATATTGAAGAAACAAAAAAGTTCGTACGGAAATATGGCTTTATTGAAACGGAAATGGGCAGGAGACGATACATACCCAATATTAATGCCAGCAACGCGATGTTTCGAGCCGCAGCTGAACGAATGGCGGTAAATCTTCCTGTGCAGGGCCTGGCCGCGGATATCATGAAGCTAGCGATGATCAGAGCAAGCGGTGATGTTGCGGAGCGATATAGCAAGAAAGACCGGGCGGTTGCTTTGATCCTGCAAATTCATGACGAACTTATTTTTGAGATAGACGAAAAAATTGCGGATAAATTTATGAAAGATCTAAAAGAATCAATGGAAAAAGTCTATAAGCTTAAAGTGCCGTTGATAGTAAACGCTAAAAGTGGAAAAAATTGGAAAGAATTGCAATAGCGCTTGTCTTGACAAATTTGTCATAATGTGGTACACTCATAGTGTCTAAAAAGGAAATTAAAACAGGCGGTCCTTTAAAAAATTCTAAAAGGCATTGACGTGGTTATTCTGTGGCTCAGATAGCTATTTCTGTGCTTTTTGGATGGACAACAAAGTGAAAAAAATATCAGAGAGTCTTGTCATGGCGGGGCAAAAAAGGAGGAAGTAGAGATGATAAAGGCAAAGTTTTTGATGATTGCGCTTACGTGTGCATGTTTAGCTATGTTTTGTTCCGGCTGCTGTATGGATGTCGGAAAGGTTGTCAGCAGCCAAATAAACGCAAGTGTGATGACACAACATGCCGTCGTCACAACAATCACAAGAAAAGTCCCGAAAATGAAGGACAGTACTATTTCTTTTGCCTCTCGAGGAGGGGCCGAAGTTAAGGAGGGGACTCGGACTCTTATTATTTATGATCCCATAGCCGTAACGGGGACATTCGGAGGCCAGGCTGCTGGCATGATGATATGGACGGTTCCCATGAAAATAAGGGAGGGAAATATCATCATAGAAATACCTACGGACACGGATTATAAGGTCTGCATAGGTGACCAGTGCAGAACGTTTCTCGGAGAAGGAAATTATCTTTCTTATTAACAACTGACAAGTACTTAAAGTTTTGGACAAAAAGAGAAGGAGCTCGGACACTAAAAAGTTCGGCTCCTTTTTCTTTTGCTTGTTCCGCACATGCCTACAGATGAGAAGGGAAAACTATGAACATAGATTTATGAACGAACATAACAAATTTCAACGCAAGAATTGACATAATTTCCAACTATGCCACTTATATCTTTTCGTTTTGCGCATTTATCATGGCTTAGAGAAAATGTGATGGTTTTCAAAAAAATTTAAATGTGTATAATGAAAGATACAAACAATGTCTTCATAAAATGAGACATACAAAATATAATAGACAAAGCTCTGCAAAAAAGCAATGCAGGGTGGTGTTTTTGTCAGCCATACAGAACAATCCCTAATAATAAAATCATAAACAAAAATGGACGATCAACAAACTCCATCGCCTATACAACCGGGTGGCAGTTACTCTTACAAGCCGCCAAAGAAATCGCCTCGAAAAGGAAAGATCAATCCTTTGGTTGTGGTTGCCGCTTTTTTGCTTATTGCAATAATTTTCGGCTGGTGGTTCTTTAAGCGTGATAATGAGAAACGACAAGGAACTCCGATTGAAATTACCAATATCGAAGCTAGCGCCGCAGTTCTAAAAGATTATCCGGCTGCAAATACAGGAGAAGTCAGTCCAATTTCAGGTCTGGCCTGTGAAAATTGGAACCGAAGGGCAATAGCCGTTATGCAGCCTGCTGATATTCTAGCCCGCCCGCCCGCTGGGTTTTCCGAAGCGGATATGGTAATTGAAATGCCGGTTATTACCGCTTCCATTACTCGCTTGATGGCGCTTTATATCTGCAATGATCCTCCTGAAGTTGGTTCAATGCGGAGCTCGCGCCATGATTTCATTCATCTTGCGAAAGGATTTGACGCGATCTACGTACACTGGGGAGGATCTCACTTTGCCAAAGAGATCTTGAACCAAGGAGTGATAGATAATATGAACTGCAACAATGACGGAGGAAAATCAGCGGGACAATGCTGTTTCAGAAAAGAAGGAATGAGCCGGGGGGTGGACTCCGGATACGCTAAATTCCCCAAGTTGCTTGAGTGCGCCAATGAATTCGAATACAGCATGGAAAACACATTTTCCGGATATCCTCACCAACAAGACATGCCAATGGAGCAAAGGATCAATAAAGGACATTTGAGAGTTGGCTTTGCGGGAAAATTTGCCGTTGAATACGATTACGACAAGGAATCTAACTCCTATCTGCGCTCGTGGGGAGGAAACCCTGATATTGACCGCAATAATCAAAAGCGCATTACGCCTCGAAATGTTGTTGTGTTAATGGCTCGCTCTGAGCAAGTTGAGGGGCAGTATAACAACGTACAACTTGGTGATCCATGGTATGACGAAAGTGATTCAGGGGAAGCGTTTTATTATATCAATGGCCAAGAGATCAGAGGGAAGTGGAAAAAAGACAAGACTAATATTAACTCAAAATTGATGTTCATGGATCAGAATGGCAATGATATCGCATTTGTACCCGGTCAAATTTGGGTTGAAATACTTGAACCGGGACAGGCATTAAAGTGGAAGACCGAAGCTGATATTCAATAAATAGCTTGAACGTTTGTTCTTAATTCTGAAATGGCATCTTTTAGGGGGTGCCATTTCGTATGTTTATGATTTGCTTTATTTATGGCGAAAACAATTTTTTAGCCCAGAGAAAATATCAGAAATACAGAAATGTCTTTACTTCAAGAAATCCGGGTGCTCCGGTAGATGTTTTTGATTGCGACGAAAATTTTGATCTTCAGTGTGTTCAAAGATCATTGCAAAGCGGTTATAGCTTGTTCTCTCAAAAAAAATGTATTATCTTGAAAAATCCATTTACCCTGAATATTCTAAATCAAAAAAAGATAATTGAACTGTTGGAAGCAAATTCCAATAATGGCAGTGATGGCCTTATTATTGTAACGGAACTGCGAGTACCAAAACCGAAAGGCCGGCTATTAAATTTTTTAAAGAAGAACGCAAAAAACGAAAAAGTTGACGTGTTAGATCAAAGAAATCTGAAAAATTGGATCATAAGAGAGCTTGAGAAGCAGAGTGATAAAAAAACAACTATTTTGCCTGACGCCCTTGAATATTTGATTGGAATAACGCAGGGGAATATGTGGATGATCGATAGTGAGATAAAAAAGCTTGTAAACTATCAGGGAAAAGGCTCCGTGGATAAAAATGGTATTGAAAAATTGTGCCACGGGAAAGTTAATGCTGGAATATTTGAGCTTGTTGACGCGATCGGCAATAATAATAGGGCGCGCGCCATTGCGTTGAAAAATAACTTGCTGGCGCAGGGAGAGAATGAATTCTATATTTTTTCAATGATCGTGTCTCAATTCAGGAATCTAATAAAGGTTGGCGAATGTGTACTGAAGGGAGTAAATGACCCGAACAGGATCAGTAAATTATGCACGATGCACCCGTTTGTCGCGAGAAAGACATTGGCGCAGTTAAGAAATTACAACAAGCGTCAGTTAAAAGATATTTTTTCACTGGCTTCCGAAATTGACATTAAAGCGAAAACAAGTGATGTTGAAATGAGTGAAGCGCTTGATTATTTTATCGTGAAAATTTGATTTAGTTATTTATAATATCTCAAAATTATAACATATTGAGATACTATTTTATGAAAATAGGATATTTTATCATTATCGCGGTTGCAGTAATTATTTTTGTTATCGGCGGATATTTTATTTATCAAGATATTTTTGAA
>DAOUPS010000059.1 GCA_030626045.1 bacterium
CCCATTTTCTTCAAATGCCTCACGCCTTAATTTATCCCATATCACTGGATCAACACCTGGAAGTATCCAGTCTCCGCACTTGTGAAATGATAGCATACTAATACGATCTCCTTTAATTCTTTGGGGTTCAGATTGAAGTGAAGATTTCCTTCCATCGTGCTTACCACAATCAACAATCATCATTGTTTGTGTCTCCTTTGATATTATCTTATATCGTTTTATTCGAAAACTTTTTAATTTCATCCCAAACATCATCCGGAATAAATATTTCATCGCCTTTGGGACTTTCTCCGGGATATATCCATGACGAAATTATTCTTTTCTTTTCTCCAACATTTTGATACATCACCCACAATTCCCTCTTGGCAGATTTCGTGTCTTTTCGTTTCATTACGGCGATTGTATCTTCCGCGACTCCCTCCTGTTTTCGATCAGGATACCTGATCGCTCTTTTCACATTATTTGGACTGATCGAATACTGCGCTAACTTATACTTTGAATGGGTCGTCCATAAATACCAATGATTGTCTTTGATATTTTTTCGATTCATAGGTCTTCAGAAATAAACTGGTCGCCGATCTTGATATTATTCTTCCTAACCCAGTCGGCATTCATTTCTAAAACGTAGTTATAGTCGTCTCCGCCCTCTATCTTCCCCTGATATTTTTTTGATACGCTTTTAGCAATATCAACAACAACGCCATCTCTGATAAAAATGATATCAAGATCAAACAACAGGCCTCTCATCACATACTTGTGCCTGCCGGGCGACTCATGTATAAACAGCATTCCCTTGTCTTCTTCCATTGATTCTATGCCGCCAAGTCCCTTGTGCATTTCTTCTTGTGTTTGCACAACATCCGCTCTTATTGCTGTATTGCCAACCGTGGCCGTGATATGATACGGTATGACCTTATTCTCATCATTGGAATTGAACAATTTTTGATATGCAAACAGTACTGAGCAAATAATTACCAATCCGATAAAAATATAATCTTTTACTTTAAGTTCCATTAGTTTTGCAAAAATTTGTTACTTTTAAAGCGACTAACGTAGTAAATAAAACTTATGATCAAAACAATTTCTAATACAATTGTGCCTAATTTTAAAATACGAGTCGGCGCTAAAACCGTGAGAAGCATCATCAATGATATGAAGGTGCTGTAGATGGATACTATCTTTATGTCAGACCATCCGCGCGCGCGCAGCTTATAATGCAGATGGCGCTTGTCTCTTTTCGTTATCTTCTCTTTATTTCGCATTCTTTCCAAGATAACCCACAAAGAATCAACCAGAGGAACAATCAAAACGATCATGGCGGTAGCGATCTTGGTTCCGGCGATGATCGCTAGACTGGCAAGTATAAATCCGATGGCGTAACTCCCGCTTGATCCCGCTTCAATTTTTGCGGAAAGAAGATTAAACCACAAAAACCCAATTACGCTTCCGGCAAAAATGAGTCCCATTATCGCTATGGCCGGCTGGTTTACCTGCTCTATCAAGCTTACCCACACCAGTGCGGCACAGCCGAAAAGAGATAATGTCCCGGCCAGCCCGTCAATGCCATCAGCCCAATTTACTGCATTGATAATTGAAACAACCCAAATAGTGATCAGTGCCGCGCTAATGATATTTAGAGAAAAGTCTCCTAATGCAAAGACGTACTTATCGATTCGTATCATTTCTCCAAATGGTCCGGAAATATATTGAATCGAACATCCAAAGGCAATAAGCGTGAATGCGAGAAATACTTGAAATGAAAGCTGCCATTTCCATGAAACATTTTTAATGTCATCAATAACTCCAAAGATCAAGATGAAAAATGTACCCAGAAGCATTGCAACTACTTGAGGAGTTTTAATTAGAACATCAGCGCTAAGAATTCCAAGAATGAAAGCCGCTATAATTCCCACTCCGCCAAAGCGCCTAAAAAGACCGCTATAGTTTCCTGTTTTACCACTCAAAAGAACAAATAAAGCATTGACTGCAAGACTGAAAGCAAAAACACCTCCGAAATACACTACCAACATTTTACCATAAAGATTTATTGTTTAGAACTATTGTCTGCGAATTTTTTCTGTAACCCAAAATTCACCCATATACTTTTTAAGTATTATCCTCGTTTGGGCATGCACAGCGGGCGACGCTCCAAGAAAAGGCGCGATAAACGGAGCCATAAACCATTGAAAAAACATGTAAGAATACCTTTTCTTTGAATATTTCTTCGGACGGGGAGGCATGAGAAGAAATCCCATGAACATTGCCGCAACAAGACCGATCATGGAAACTGTCATAAGGTATCGAGTAATATACGGCAAATTGTGCGCCAATACCGATTCATTAAAGCGTTCTCCTCCAAATATGAGCGGAAGCCAGCCAAGAAGTGCTAAAATAAACGGGGCTGTTGCCCAGCTATGATGGCCTTCCAGCATTATGAGCAAGTATTTTAATCTCGCACCTAAACCGATCTTTTTATTTTTCCAAAAAGCTCTGGCTAGCAAAGGAAAGTTTTCGATCCCATAAGCCCAACGATGTTTTTGTTTGTACTGATTTTTAATTGTGTGCCAGTAGTTATTGCCAAGAACCGCGTCTAGCGAAACAGGAAGATAGATCGGCTTTACTTGATAATCGCCGTCAAAATAATTATAGGCTTTCCAAAAGATCACTGAGTCTTCGGAAATAACATTCACCGGCCAATACCCTACTTCGACAATAGTTTTAAACGGTTCGCTATGCGATGAAAATGTCACCATATGATCCGGTCTCATTGATTCAACCATGTGCCAAAAAGATGAGCCTGTTACAATTACTCTCACGGGAGCAATGGTATCCCATAAATTATTATGGTACATCGGCAAAGGCTGATACGCTCTTCTTAGCCGATTTGGCTCCGTGACATATGCGTAGGTCAGCGCAGCAAGATATTGCGGGTGAATTTGCGTATCACAATCAAAATTTGAAAGTATTACATGCTCAAGAGGTATATTCTTTTCTTCAAGATATTTTTTGAGCTTTCTGGCGGCATAGGATGTATTAGACGCTTTACATTTCATTTCATTGTCTTGAACCTTATGAACCGTGACAAGAAAATCAAAGAACGCGCCCTTAAACATTTCCAAAAGAATTTTCTTTTTCTTCTCTCTGTCTTCCTCCGATTCGCGCTCTTCCATTGCAAGTAAAATAATAATCCTATTATTTGGATAATTTGACTGTTTCACTTTCTCAATTGCCGGAGCAATGATCCCAGCGTCTTCATTGGCCGTTGGAAATAAAATAACGTGGTATACTTTTTCCCAGTCCAGGAAAGCATCTCTGTGCCGCAGATCATGCGATGCGCTCTTGAGAAAACTTTTTCTTTCGATTATCCGCTGTTTGAGCCGCCGCCTTAACTTTCGGCTGATATTCTTATTTTTCCTTTCTTGCTCCAGATCTTTTATTTCTTGCCTCAATTCACTGAGAAGGGCGTCCCCCTGAAAAATTTTCCTGAGACGATACCGCCAGTCTATTTGTTTCCACCGGCGCATTTTTCGATATGCCATGATTGAATAACTAGCTATATAAATAGTTCTATAAAGCCAGTACATATCAAAAAGAATAATGAAGATCGCGACCCAAAGCGGCAACAGCCAAGAGAATAAGAACATGCCAATAAGTGTTGCCCATGTTAGTAAACCGGGAATTACTTCAAAGATCCGCTGTAATCTGCGCTCTTTGGGGTCAATTGTTTTTGGATCGGGATATACCCAATTCTTTTTATATACATCGTCCATGAAAATTTGACCTAATGAAATCACTTCCTAATAGTTTACGCTAACAATTGCAACAGCATATATCAAAATTGCCATTTGTAAAACGATATTTCCACTTAAAATAAGATACGCACCAAATCGGTAAGTACTCTCCGTACCTGGATAATTCCGCTGTTTTAAAATATATTCTGTTTTCGCCCTTTGTATGCTTTGTTTCGTTTCAGTAAATAGCAGTAAAATTATCGCTACGACAAGATTCATCAAATAAAAACAAATTCCGCCTATCGGCGCAAAAAAGATCTCAGAAAAATGGCATGAATCGCTCGTAGGTAAAAACAAATCAATACCTAAAAAAGCATTGTAGTGCATAATAATACCCTCTTGTTCCTTCGGTAATACCCAAAAAAGCAGCCCCCATACTACTCCATTAATAACAAGCCCGGAATACGCTAAGAGAGCAAGCTTTTTTTCTCTCCAAAATATACAGGTTAATACTTCAACTAAATTTATAATTCCCCGCTTGATATTTGAAAACAAAGTTTTATGGGGTTGTTCCCGAACACGCTTTTGCAGCGAAAGATCAGAATTTCAAGGTAAATTTTTCACCTCTGCCTTTCGCGAAAGGCGGGGTGGAAAATTTGACTGATTCGCCAACTAGTGGAGCAATAAAAATGGTATTCGGAAACAGTCCCTTTACGAACTACCGCCTTTTTTCGCTTTTAACAACTGCTGAATCTCATTCGCTATTTTATTGACGACAACTTCATATGGAGAGTCCAGAACTTCCATAATAAACTTGTCAAACATATTCGCCCGGTATTTAAACTCTGATGAGCTCATGAGAGAATAATTTATCTCTCTTCCCATTTCTGCCTCAAGATCTTCAAGTAGATGCTTCATTTTCGCGCGTGAAATTGAGTCTCCGACAATAAGAAGGTCTGTTTTCGATTTTGGATAGTTGATAAAAACTCCTGAAATTAAACCGAGTTTGATTTTCCCTAAATTTTTGATCTTACCAAGGCTTTTGCACTGCGGATAAACATTTGAACGAACCACTAAATTTCTTAATTCATTAAAAAAAGGAAACTGGCTGTTAAGCATAAAGTATTTCCTTTCATTCTTCATTCGTTTACAAATAAAATTCGCTTTAGTCAACTGTTTGAGGATGCCGGCCGTCTTTCTGCCATCAACTTTATTGCGTTTTGCAATTTCCTGCACGGTAAACTTTTCTCTTCCATTTAAAAGGAATAATTTTATTAGCCGCCAGCGCTCCTTTGATCCAAAGAGCTCTTCAAGTGAATTTTTCATACCAAAAAATTAAATGTTATATGGAATTGTTTACTAAGGAGATTTAGTTTGGAAGTAAACCTTAAAAACGAATATACTTCAAATGTTTGATCTGCGCTCTTCTGGTTTTAAAATCAAAAATTACGGAAATCGCATCAATTCGCCAGGGACAATCCAATTTATGCTTACTTAAGAGATAGTTGTTCGCGGTCTTAATGATTTTCCGAATTTTTGAAGCGGTGATATTCTCTTCCGGAATAATATTACTTGGATCACCCTTTCGAGCTTTTACTTCTACAAAAATATACCACCCTTTTTTATCTTTCGCAATCAAATCTATTTCACCAATGCGATACCCCGATCTATTTATGTAGTTCGCCTCAAGAATCAGGTAATTCTGAGAAACAAGATAGCTGGCGGCAATTTTTTCTGCGTATCTCCCCAGTGACGAACTGTTCATGATCTTTAAAGGGATTGTTCCCAAACTAGCTTCGTTGGCAAAAATTAGGAAATTTTATACACAGCGACGAAATAAAATTTTTAGTTATGCCTTAGCATAGGTAACAATTTTTTTCAAAGCTGTGGATCCCGCTTAGCGGGAACAATTTTTGGTAGCGCGTCTGCCGCTTGTCTGCCGATGAGGCAGGATGAGGCAGGGGGTTAGTTTGGCAACAGTCCTATGACACCACAAAATCAGGCATTTGCCTGGTTTTGTTGTTGC
>DAOUPS010000093.1 GCA_030626045.1 bacterium
AAAATTACCATAGCTAACCTTAATGGGAGCTTAAAATTGGCGGAGAGGGAGGGATTCGAACCCTCGAGACCCGTGAAGGCCTAACACCTTAGCAGGGTGCCCCTTTCAACCACTCAGGCACCTCTCCAGTTATTATATTTTAACCTAAAATTAAAGTTCTTAAAACCCAATACCCAACACTTAATACTAGATACTTTCATTTATAACTAAACTATTTTTAGCACGCATCACATATCTTGTCTAGCCAGGACAACGGCTGTTATTGAGCGGGGGCGCAGTGTTGATATTATACGGGCGCATTCAAATAAAGTAGCTCCCGTGGTGCATATGTCGTCGACCAGAAGAATGTTCTTATTTCGAAACTCAACATCAGGCGGTTTTACAGCAAAAGCGTTTTGCATATTTTGTTTTCTTGAACCATATTCTTTCATTTCCATTTGAGGCATTGTGTGGCGCTTCCTTTCAAGTGTTTTATCGTCAACCGGAATTTCAATGCCGGGAATGAGATTTTCGGAAATATATTTGGCGAGTAGCAGCGATTGGTTGAATCCGCGCCACTTAAGCCTTCTTTTATGCAGAGGCACCGGAACGATGATATCCGGTATCGGCGTTTTCCACCTTTTGAGTGCGTTAGCCATAAAGTCTCCCAGATCTTCGGATAATTCCTCGACAAACTTGTACTTATAAGCATGTATGAGCCGTACCAGAAAGCGGTCGCTATAACTGCCGGCGGAAATAAGCCTATCCAGTTCAACAGCCTGTGTTTGTTTACACTTAAGGCACTGTTCACCGGAGAGCGTTATCGTCTTTTCGCATACGGGGCAGATCTGAAAAGATAAATATTCAAGCGATCTTTTGCACAAATCGCAAATAAAAGAACCCTCTTGGCCGCATTTGATGCAACGGCGAGGGAACAATATATCAACCAAAAAGCTCTCAGATCTCTGAAAGAGTTCAGTTATATTTTTTTGGCAACTATTTTGTTTTTTTGGCAATCTATTTGAATTTTTTGAATTTTTTTTCTGTTAAGGAGAATTTTGGCGATCAGCGGTTCGACTGAATCTTGTAGAATTTTTCTGACAAGTCGAGCGCCTTGTTTCGGATCAAACGCCTTCCGGGTAAGATGATCCAAGGCTTTATCAGAAACAGAAAATTCCACGCTTTTGTTTTTAAGGCGTTTTTTGAGCTCGTTCATCTCGATCAATATAATTGATTTGATATTCTTTTTGCTCAAATGATTGAAAGTGAGGATATTATCAAGTCTGTTGACGAATTCCGGAGATAATGCCTCATGAAGTTCTTCAATGATCGATTGCTCAACTTTTTCTTTTCTCTCCTTCATTTTATTGGCTGATTCGGAAAATCCGATCTCTGATATTTTTTCGAGGTCGCTCATTCCAATATTTGAAGTCAATGCGATGATAGTATTTCTGAAATTAATTACTCTTCCTTTTGAATCCGACAGTTCACCTTCTTCGAGAATTTGCAGCAGAAGATTCAGTACCGAGGGCTCTGCTTTTTCGATCTCATCAAACAGTACTACGCTGTATGGTTTGCGGCGGATCTTGTCTGTTAGTTCATTTCCATCTTCATATCCAACGTAGCCGGCAGGCGCGCCTAAAAGGCGCGACGCGGTATGCCGCTCCGTGAATTCGCTCATATTGATATGAATAAGCGCTTCTGTTCCATCAGGAGAGATCGCCTGCGCAAGCAATTTTGCGGCATGAGTTTTGCCGATTCCAGACGATCCGATAAATAAAAACGAGCCAAGAGGACGGTTAGGATTCGATATTCCGCTGAGCTGTCGGATGATGGTGTCTGAAATGCTTTTATTTACATGCGGCTGGCCCATTAGTTGTTTAGAAAGGATAGAACAGACACTTTTTGCGAGCTGTTTGTCCTGCTGAAGGAGTAGTTCCTCCGGAATGCGCGATGTTTTGGAGAGAGTTGTTTGAATATCTTTTTCTTGTACAATTACAGCATTTTCATTCTCAAATATTTTCAATTGCTTTTTGAGTTTTTTTAATGCGGCTGATATCTTTCTTTCTTCCTGGCGTGCCAAGATCGCTTTTTCGTACCGGTCATCCATAACCAAGCGCTCTTTTTTGTTAATGATAGAAGCGTGCTTTTGTTCCGCTTCTTTTACTTGTTGATAAATAGAGTTGTGTGACAGATTAGACCGCAAGCGTGCCGCTGTTTCATCCACCAGGTCAATCGCGCTATCAGGCAAAAAGCGGTCTGTGATGTAACTCTTGGCTAATTCTGATGCGGATATACAACCATCTTGTGTAATGGTGACATTATGATATTTCTCATAATCCGGCTTGATCCCTGTCAAAATTTTTGCAGTTTCTTTGACGGTTGACGCATTAGCGATAATTGGCTGGAATCTGCGTTCAAGCGCAGCGTCCTTTTCAATATGCTTTTGATATTCATCAATAGTAGTCGCGCCGATTACTTGAATTTCTCCTCGAGATAAAATAGGTTTGAGAAGATTTGCGGCATCCATCCCGCCGATTGCATTTCCCGCGCCGACCAGATTATGTATTTCATCGATAAAGAGAATAATGTTCGAATTGCGTTTGATCTCATTGATAATATCCTTAAGCCTGGATTCAAATTCTCCCCTGAATGTCGTTCCTGCGATAAGAAGTCCGAGGTCAAGGCTTAGAATACGTTTTCCAATAAGATAGTACGGCGCTATTCCTTTGTTGATATTTTGCGCCAATCCTTCAACTATGGCTGTTTTTCCAACTCCCGGTTCGCCGATAATAACAGGATTGTTTTTCATTTTGCGCCCGAGAATATGTGATATTCTTTCAAGCTCCTGCTCTCTTCCGATTATGATATGATCATTAAAAGACTCGTCGTTGAGATTTGTGCAATAATTTTTCAATAAAGACCTCTTTTTTTGCCCGGGCATATCTTGCGGAGTAAAAAAGTGTTCTATCATCGAGCTGATCTCGCCAAAATAATCTTGTTGCTGCGGATTATCTCTCTTCATGTTTTGCGGCTGGACGCCGGTTATTCTAATTAATGGAGAAGATGATTGTTTCTTTTCAAACATTGAAATATGGGAATATTCTGGCATGGAAAGCACGCTTTGGGCCAGATGCTCAGTTCCGATGTAAAGGCTTTGATTTTTATAAGCCAGCTTGGCGGCTCCAATTATTGCTTTATTCACATTCGTATTTTTGTTTTTGTTTGGGGTGAAATTTTTAGGTTCTACTTTTAATGAATCCAACAACACTTTTCCCAAGCACCCTTTGTGATTTTTAATTGCTTGCAGGAGAAAAAATGAATCAATTTTTGATAGATCGGATTGGCGGGTTGCTTTTCGAAGCTGTTTGATCACCGCTTGAGCATTATGAGTAAGCCGCTTGTGCATTTTTTTTCTAAATGTTATTATTATTACTGTTCCAGTATCAACACTGTAACATCTTATACAATATCATATTATATTTTTTTTGAAAGCTTTTTTGAAATGGAATTGCGCTCAAAAGGTCGTATCTTCTCAAAAGCCTGCAGATTAGAAATAAAAATAAAAAATGAAATAGTTATGAGTACATCTGGTGGGAGCACGC
>DAOUPS010000019.1 GCA_030626045.1 bacterium
GATATTTCCGTCTTGCGTTGGTGTGACTAAAATTCCGCCAATTGCCAGCTGCTGCGGTAAATCTTTAGGGACAGTTTCAAATGCCGCTCCGGAATATATTTTGTCATACGGCGCGTGTTTATGCCACAATTTTGCCGCGTTGCCTATGACGTATGTTACGTTTTCTACTCCGTTTTTTGCCACGTTTTCTTTGCCAATTTCACCGACAGTTTTATTTCTTTCGTACGCGTACACATGCCCAGCTGTACCCACCAAAAGACCCATTAAACAGCTCACCCATCCGCTTCCGGCTCCGATATCGCAAACTGTTTGCCCCTTTTTTACATCAAGCAATTCCAGCATGAAAACTACCGTTGTTGGCTGGGATATTGTCTGTCCTTCAGCAATCGGCAGAGCTGAATCGTCATAAGCAAATCGCTGCAGATCCTCTCTCACAAAACCGCTCCTGTCAACACGAGCTAGCGCCTCTTTGATCGCTTCAGAGCGAAGTGCTTCTGATGTTTCAAGATGTTTAATTAATTGCTTTAACGTGTGCATCGTTTTTCTTTTAAAATGATTATTTACTTATTTTCCACAAAACATTGAACAAATTGACCATCATATCTTTATACTCCTCGCTTTCGATCATTAAGCCAAAATTTTCTTTTTTGGATGAGATAAATATTACTTTATTGTTATAAATAAATAAAGTTGAAGCAAAGGAAATATTGGCTGGGGCATAGCGGATCTTTCGCAATTGTTTTTCGTGCTGGTGAAAAAATTTTTCTTTATAGTCTTCGTAGGATCTTAATCTAATAGTCTTAGTTTTAATATTTTCTTTCACTCTTTCCCGCACATAATGCTTCGTAAATTCCATTCCCAGCACCTTATAAGCTTCAATCGTGGGAACAATAGCCATTATTTCCTTGTTTTTGCATTTGAGCGAATCAAGGAATAAATTTTGCATACTTTCTTTTCCTTCATAAAATTTTATTTTAGGCACAAACATTTCCGTTTTATAAAAAGATTCTATTTCCGGCATAGCCAGCTCCAGGTCTTTTTTGATCTTTTCTATTTTTCTTTTTTGCTTGTCCAGCAATCTTTGTATATTGGCCGGCTCTTCCATTATAAAGCGGGTATTATATTTCTTTCCGGTAGTGGACGCCAATCCTTTTTTTATCAGCTTATTTAAAATATCATAAGTGTTTTGCCGACTGACACCTGTTTGCTGGGCTAAAAAGTTAGCCAAAACCGGTCCCTGCTTAAGCCCGGCCAAATAAATTTTAATTTCTTTGTCGGACAAACCAGCCATTTTTAATACTTTTTCAATCATAGAACTTAATTTAATGTTGTCAGGCTTATTTCGTCATCTGCTATTTTACACTATAACTAAACCTTTGTCAATAGGCAAGAACAATGTCAGCACACCATTGACAAAATGGAAAATTCTTGCTAGGATTATCTATTCAAAAACAGAAAGTATCTTAAAAATTGAAAAAGGAGGAAAGTATGGACGCTAAAACTGCTAGAAAAATAGCAAAGAAGAATAAAGAGGGGAAGGATAGGGAACGGCTAAAAATGGAAAGGAAAGAAGATAAAGAGATAATAAACAAATCCAACATTTCCTACATCCTAGAAAAAATCTTCAAAGAAATACAGGAAGTGGCAGAGGGAGTACATGAATGTAAAAAAGCCTACTATGCTTTAGTCAATCTTAAAGGAAGCTGGAATAGAGGCTATGTTGAGGAACAAGAAAAACTTGGAATATACCTTGCGAAATTACTTAAACGCAAAGGATTTAAAGCAACATGCAAGACAGACTTTACCACAAGCAGAGAGTTTGAAGATGGGTCAACACCTGACCGTTTAAGAATTTATATAGAAATTACTTGGTAGTAACTTCTACATGAAGGAGGCAAAAAAAACAAGAACTGCTTGCGGAGAATCGCGACAGTTCTTTTCATATCCAGACTAATTCGAAGCAATTATAAAATTACACCTTGACCAACAGCCGATAACGCTTATTCAAAAAACGCCTTATAAGCCAGATAAGCGCTGTAAACATCGGCTTTGGAGGAAATTTCCATTGGCGCGTGCATATTGAATAAAGCAATACCCATATCAATGATGTCCATATTCCTTTTCGCCATGAACATGGCGATCGTGCCTCCGCCGCCTTCGTCTACTTTCCCCAAACTGGCAGTCTGCCAAATTATTTTGTTTTTGTTCAGAATAGATCGAATTTCTTGCGTATATTCGGCACTGGCTTCGCTGGTTACCGACTTACCGCGATGTCCCGTGTATTTTTCCAACGCCACGCCATATCCCAATTTCGCCGTATTGCGCGGATCATGAACATCCTTGTAGTCCGGATCCAAGGCCGCGGTAACATCACTGGACAAAGCTTGGCTGAAGGCAAAAACTTGATAAACATCTTTCAATCCGTCCCCCACCTTTTTTAAAGCCAGCAACTTAGAAACGAAAGATTCTAGAAATATGGATTGGGCGCCGGTATTCCCTTCCGAGCCGATCTCTTCACGATCCACCCAAAAACAGATCTGCGTTCTATCCGCCGGCTTGGCATCAAAAATAGCAGACAAAGAAGTCCAAGCGCAGATCCGGTCGTCCTGCCCGTAAGCCGCGATCAATGACCGGTCAAAACCGAGATCACGCGCCGATTCAGCCGGCACAGCTTGAATTTCCGCACTGAAAAGATCTTCTTCCTTAATGCCATACTTTTTATGAAGATATTCCAGAACAGCCAATTTGACCTTTTCTTTGATCTTTTTGTCTCGCACCGGAATAGAGCCGGCTAAAATATTCAATTCCTCTCCAACAATCGCTTCTTCTAGCGGTTTCTTGAGCTGTTTTCTCCCTAAATGCGGCAAAAGATCGGAGATCATAAAGATCGGTTCATCTTTTTTTTCGCCGATCTTAAGATCAACTTTTCTGCCATTGGTCAGTACGATCGTACCGTGCAGAGCCAAAGCGATTGTAGGCCAATGATATTTTTTAATGCCGCCATAGTAGTGGGTTTTGAAATAGGCCAGGTCTTCCTCTTCATACAAAGGCTGTACTTTCAGATCAAGATGCGGAGAATCAACATGCGACATGATGATTCGAAGACCGTCGCTAAGTGATTTTTTGCCGATCACAGCTAAGATCAGGCTTTTATGCCGATTGATCTCGTAAACTTTATCACCGGCTTTCAATGATCGGCATTGGCCGATCTCTCGAAAACCTTTTTTCTCCGCCAGCCTCACTCCACACTGTACCGCTTCCCGTTCGGTTTTGGCTTTGTCCAAAAAATCTTTATATTTCTCGTTAAAAGCAAACGCTTTCTTTTTTTCGTTGTCGCTCCAAACTTCCCAGCAATTTCTTTTGGTGAATTTTAACTTTTTTTCTAAATTTCGATAATTACTTTTTTTAACCATGCCTTTATAAAATATTTAAACGTATTACTTATCTTATAAATTCACTCTACCACGCTTTAAATTTTTTACCACCCCAAAAATTACAGCGCCAGCTGCACTATAATTTACAGGACATTTTACGGACACACTCTGCGCTGGTGCGTTATAACTTACAATACGGTTTGTGAATATACAAAACGTTTTTAAATGAGTTTAAAAAACGGCAAAAAATATGACAGTCAAAAAATTAGAAAAGTTGTCAGAAATTTAGATCTCAAATTTACCTTATATAAGCCAATTATCCTATATCTCGTTTTTTAAAAAAGTAAAATAGGAATTAGGACTTGACAAAAAATACATAGTGTATATAATACACTTAGATAAATTAATTTATCAAAAAGCCAATGAAAGCAAAGAGTGGAGAAGGGAAAATCAAATTCGCAGTGCTGGCAATTGATGTGGTTTGTTTTCGTATTATAAAAAAAGAATTGAATGTACTGTTGGGAGAAGTCAATGCCCCTCCGTATTATGAAAATGAACTGGGATTAATAGGAGGATTGATCAAGCCGAAAGAAACAGCAGAGCAAGCTGTTAGCCGACATCTAAAAGATAAAGTGGGAATTTCAGGTTTATACAAAGAACAGCTCTACACTTTCAGTCAAGTAAAGCGAGATCCCAGAGGCAGAGTAGTGTCGGTAGCCTATTTGGCCTTTACCAGTCAAGATCCGAGAAACTTGAAAAAGGCTAGCTTAAAAAGCAACTGGATCACAATTAATAATCTGCCTAGATTAGCTTATGACCATAATGAAATTATTAAGATAGCCCTGGAAAGACTGCGGTCAAGAATAGAGTACACCAATATCGCCAGATATTTCCTTCCGGAAAAATTTACTCTAACCCAGCTGCAGGAGACATACGAAACTATTCTTGATAAGAAGATTGATAAAAGAAACTTTCGCCGCAAGATATGCAGGGTCAGTATGGTTAAAAAAACCGGAAAAACTCTTTATGGAAAGACAACCAGGCCGGCCGCATTATATAAATTTTCAGACAAGAAGACAATGATCTATGAAATTTTTTGAAATAGCTATATTTTTTTATCATAAGAAAGTGTAGTTTTAACACTAACGACAAGTACCTCGTCATCAAAAACGCGACAGATCGAGAAAAGTTTGTTCTTGACTTTCGACAAACTTTATGGTAAAACTAACGATTAAACCGCTTAGAAAACCGTCCCTATTGTATTTGTCAAAACCTGCCATACCAGAACACTAAATTAAGCTAAGAAAACTTTATCTTATCTTCAATAAATTGGATAAAATTTTCTTGCCTTAATCTAAATTATTAGAATCAAGGTCAAGAGTCCTTTACAACTAAAAATTTGGAGGGAGGTAAACTGTTGAACTGATCTGTTTTGGCATCGACAAAATAATCACGGAAACCATAAACCATCTACGGAAAGGAGTTGAAAAATGAAGATCCATTTACTTGCCATTGATCCACAGAATGATTTTTGCGACATCGACAATGCGACATTACCCGTGCCAGGCGCCAATGAAGACATGATACGCTTGGCCGCCATGATCGATCGCGTTGGATCGAAACTGGAAGACATCCACGTTACAATGGACAGTCATCGGCTCATTGACATTGCTCATCCTGTTTGGTGGATGAATCAGAATGGCGATCAGCCGGCACCATTTACGATCATATCTGCCAATGACGTTGAGAACGGCATCTGGACACCGCGCAATCCCGGTTTTCGCAAGCGTACTTTAGATTATGCACGACAACTGGAAGTAAGCGGCAAATACCAGCTTTGCGTGTGGCCCCCGCACTGCCTTATCGGCACATGGGGCCATAACATCCATACCGGTCTCAATGAGGCATTGCAGCGCTGGTCTGACAATGAATTTGCCATGGTTGATTATGTTACCAAAGGTTCCAATCCATGGACTGAGCATTATGGAGCCATGATGGCGGAAGTGCCTGATCCATCCGACCCCAGTACGGCGTTGAATACTGACTTTCTCGCCATGCTGGCTGAAGTGGATATGGTGGTTACCGCCGGTGAGGCCTTAAGCCATTGCGTGAAAGAAACCGTAACGCAAATTGCCGACAATATCGGAGATGAGCACATCAGAAAATTCCATATCTTAACTGATTGTTCCAGTCCGGTGCCGGCAGTACCCAACGGTCCCGACTTTCCGGCTATTGCCGAAGGATGGCTCAAGGAAATGGAAAGACGGGGAATGACCTTGACCACCTCGGTTGACTTTCTAACTTGATCTGTCTGGTAAAGTACAAGAAAAGGCAACTGCAAATACAACATATTTGCAGTTGCCAATTAACTCACACTCGAAGGGAGAAATATCATGCCACGTTTAATGAATGAAGATACAATGGAAGCCGGAAATATCGGCGGAATGCAGGCCTTTAAATTTTCCGGCACTCGTATTGAGCACTTGGGAGCCACGGAATACACGCTGGTTACCATCGCAATAGATGAAACCCGTTCCGTGTTCGGCTTTGAGGATGATCTGCTTAATTCGCTGGTTACCGCTGTAGAGGGTTGCAAGAAGTCCCCGAGATCAGATAATCTCTTGCTTCGTGTGATCAAGTTCTCTACCGCATTCCCCAATGGCATAGAAGAACTCCATGGTTTCAAACCATTGGCTGAAATTGATCCACAGAATGACTATCAGCGATTGACTCCCATGGGCACTACACCGCTTTACGATGCCGCTTTTTCTTCTGTGGGCGCAACAATTGCCTACGGGGAAAAACTGATGGCAGATGATTTTTTAGTTAACGGCATCGTTTTTGTAATTACGGATGGCTTGGAATATCCTTTACCACCCGACAATCCTTCCACGGCTACTCCCGCAATGATCAAAGAAGAAAGCAAAAAGGTCATAACCGGTGAGAAATTGGAATCGTTGATTACGATCTTGATCGGTATCAATGCCACCACATATAAAGACGAGCTGGAAGCTTTCCAAGCTGATGCTGGCATAGACCAATATATCGATGCTGGCGAGGTGACAAAAGGCAAGTTAGCCAAGTTGGCTGATTTCGTTTCACAATCAGTGTCCAGCCAAGCTCAAGAGGTCGGAACCGGCGGTCCAAGCCAGAACATTTCTGCGACAATATAGCGGCAAAATGGTGTAAACAAGGGAGACGATGGACAAATCCATTGTCTCCCCGCTCTTATTTCGGAGGTAAAATTATGGCACAACTTTATACCGATCATCATTTCCACATTGGAAGCACTCACTTAACAAGCGGGAAACCGTGTCAAGACTATGCCAATTCCGTCGTGTATAACAATGCGGCTTTGGCAATAATTTCAGATGGATGTTCCACCGGAGGACATACGGATATTGGTTCGCGCGTCCTGGCTTTATCCATAATGGCTGCCTTTCGCGACCACTGGATCACAAATCGTGACGCTCTCAGCGAAACTGTCCCTCAAGAAATATCTCTTCGTCAAGAAATAGTGTCGGCTGGAATACGTCAGTTATTAAATTTGCAGCCTCAAGACATGCTGGCAACTTGCGTTTACGCATATATTTCGCCAAATGGCGGTTTTGTACATGTGCAAGGAGACGGTGTTGTGATATTTAAGTACCAAAACGGATGCATTGAAGTATCTAGATTTGAATGGAGCGACAATAGACCGTTCTATCCGGCCTATAACGAGTTTGGACTTTCTAATTTTATTCAAGCTCACGGCGATAACTTGAATAACCTGCGATTGAGTGAAGAGAAATGGATGCGAAAAAACGAAGAAGAGTTCATTGATTGCGGTACAGCCAATTTCACCCTTAGCGAAGGCATTGGCGGCATAGTTATGGATATTCCCGAAAAATTATTGATCAATCTGGAATTTATCGCCGTCTTTTCGGATGGCATAACACAGATCGACAAGCTTGACTGGAAGAGCGCTGTACAAATGTTCACGGCTTTCAAGAACACCAAAGGCGCCTTTGCTAAACGCAGAATGATCCGCGGCATCAAAGATACCCAAAAGATCGGCAAAGGACCGATTGACGATATTGCCTGCGCTGTTGTTCGAGTGGAACTAGCTGAAACTTAGGAGGCTCTGTATGAATAAGATCAGCGGTAATATTAAAGTTGTTCTGGACAAACACGGACCGCTAACTCTACGCCCAAGTAATCACGTGGCCACTGGAGGAGAAGGTTCTGTTTATGTGATAGGCGATACCGCCATCAAGATATACATGGACAGACAAAAGATATTGTGGAATGACGTATCAAGGAAAGTGCAATTTTTTTCCGCCAATCCTCATGATTTTGTCGTAGCTCCCAAAGGTCTCGTTACTACGCCTTCAGGAGAACCAATCGGCTACTATATGCCGTTTATGAATTGTGAACCAATGGCAAGGATATTTACGAACGATTTTCGTAAACGAGAAAACTTCACTGATAACGACGCGTCAGTGCTTATTGATCGCATGAGAGAGATCGTTCAGTTTGCCCATAAAAGGAACGCGATAATCGTTGACGGCAACGAACTGAATTACCTTGTAATGCATAAATGCGCCAATGGCCCGGAACCACGCCTCATTGATGTCGATTGTTGGGTCATTGATGATCATTGGCCGCCCAAAGTTCCAATAATGCTGTCTATAAGGGACTGGCACACTAAAGGATGGAATGAAGGCTCTGACTGGTTTGCCTGGAGCATCGTGTCTTTTCAAGTTTATACCGGAATTCATCCGTATAAAGGGCACTTAAATGGTTTTAAGCCGAGTGAGTTAGAAAAACGGATGAAAGCCAACGCTTCAGTGTTTGCACAGGGTATAAGGCTGAATCGAGCTGTGCGTGATTTTTCTGTAGTTCCGGGACCTTTGCTTGACTGGTATTTTGCGACCTTTCAACACGGCAAGCGAACAATTCCGCCTTCACCATTTGAAACCGGTATTGCCACTGCTCAAATTGCTCGCACTATGCGCGCGGTGATAACCGCTACGGGCATGTTGGTTTTTAACAAACTTTATGGAAAAACCAACGATCCAGCTATTCGTATCTTTCCATGCGGCATAGCCTTACTGGATTCCGGTAAACTTATCGACCTTTCCACTAAGCGACAGGTCGGGACTACCCGATCTCGTGATTGTGAAGTGGTAAAAGTACAAAATGGTTGGCTAAAGGCAAGTTTCAATGGGAAGAACATCCGGTTCTCTTTCATTGATGAAGTAGGGCTAAATGAAAAGATCTTAGCGCTTAACCTGAAAGGCCACAAGTTGGTACGCTATGAAAATAGACTATTCATCGTTACCAATAAAGGATTGACGGAAGTTGTTCTGAAAGTTCTGGGCAAGAAACCTATTCTTTCTGTCAGCCAAACATGGGGTGTGATGATCAATGCTACTTGTTGGTTTGATGGTGTTGGCATCCAAGACACAATGGGCGCAATGTATGTCATTGCTCCATTTGGCAATAATGCTTGCGCTCAGATCCGAGTGCGTGAATTGGACGGTTTGCAACCAATTATGGCTAAAGCCGGAAATCGTTTTATTACTGTGATCGGCATGGATCAAAATGGCAATTATCGGAAAGTGGAGTTGACCTTTGATAAAGAGTATAGAACATACAAAGTATGGCAAGGTGGAACAGACAATCCGGATCTGAACATTGCCATTCTTCCTAAAGGTGTATGCGCCACTATCGTGAACGATGGAAATTTGGATATTTTCGTTCCGGCAAGCGGCACGCTCAACAAGGTTCATGATAAACAGATCACTACCGGCATGACCCTTTTCAATTGGGAAAACAAAGTGCTCTACATTCAAAACGGCGATGTGTGGAGTGTGCGAATGAAATAAGATATCCGGCACGAAAAGGAGAAAATCGAAAAGGAGAAGAAATATGAACATATTTCTTCTCCTCCGACTAATTTCTTTGATCTATTGAGTCATCGGAAAATCGCTGTTGCTGCATTTGTCAAGATCTACTGTATTAGGGAAACTGTTTCCAGGTTAACTTGAGCTAAGAAAAATTTATCTGATCTTCAATAAATTGGATAAAATTTTCTTGCCTTAAGGTAGGAAGTTCTTTACAACTGAGAGCCTGTCTAAAACAAGGAGGGCAGCTAAAATGCAAAAATTACAAAGAATAGCGATTGGCGGTTCAGCTGCCAATCCATCGCATTTGGGTCATTTGGTCTTGCTAAAAGCTTTAATGGAAAGCAAAAAATTCGAAAAGGTTTTGTGGATACTGTCCGGTATAAGATCTGACAAGAAAGATCTTGTGGCGCCGGAACACAGGGCAAAAATGACCGAGCTAACTTTGACTGGCAGCTTGCTTGGCAATGAAAAAACGAAATTTATTGTTGTGCTAGATGATGTTTACGGAAATAACCGGCCCACGATTGAATGGATAGAGAGGCTGGAAAAGCTCTGCCCGAGAAATGAGATCATCTGGTACACCGGAGCAGATTCGGTGATACCGAATGGTAAAAAATTCGGTTGTCGTGGAGATGGCTCAGAAAAATGCGAGTTGGAAACTTGGCACAGAGGCAATGAGTTGATGCAAAAGCATAAATTCTTAATAATTCCCAGAGTTGGTTATACTCATCCCGGCAAATTGATCCTGCCGCCACAATTTGAAATTCTTGATGTAGAACTGCCAGCTGACATAGCCAGTTCGAAAATTAGACGGCTGGTAATGGACGGAAATAAGGAATTCGAGAAAATGGTCACTCCCAAAGTGGCTAAGTATATCGGAGAACACAAACTTTATGAACGAAAAGGAGGAAGACCATGAAAAGATTGCCATACACCACTTTCGATCTGCCTGTGAACGCATTTCGAAGAGGTTATTATTCCGCCGTTTATTTCTGGCGAGAAAAAATGATCTTAGAGGAATGCAAGAAAAATAAGGTTGGTATGATGCAGGTGTTCAACAAGGTAGAAGGAGCCACTATTTGCGGAATTGATGAAGCTTTGGCAATTCTGCGGCTTTGCACCGGACACTGGAAAGATCATAATGCTATGTATCCGATCTTCGATAATTATATCGATGCCAAAGACAAATTACGGAGAGCCGTTGCAAAAAGAGATTGGGAAGAAGTCCATAGAACCCACCTCCAAATAATTGCACAGCAAAAACAGCTTGATGAACTTTGGATTGATACCCATGATCAGCTGGAAATTCATGCTATTTATGATGGAGATACCAGTCCCGCCTACAAAGCATTACTGACTATTGAAGGTCCCGGATCAGAATTTGCGCATTTAGAATCTGTCTATCTGGGCGTCATGGCTCGGGCAACCAAAGTGGCAACCAATACCAGAAAAGTTGTTAATGCGGCCAATGGTAAGCCTATTTTGTTCTTTGCTGATAGATTTGACCGGTGGCAGAACCAGGTAGCTGACGGATATGCGGCAATGAAGTCTGGCGCTGTCGGAGTAGCCACGGATGCCATGGGGAAATGGTGGGGTGTTGACGGAATGGGAACTACACCGCATGCCCTGATCGCTTTTTACGAAGGCGATACTGTGGCGGCTACTCTTGATTTTGCCATGTCTTATCCTCATATTAATGCAATTGCATTGGTTGATTTTCACAACGACTGTGTTAGAACAAGTCTGGAAGTCGCCCGGGCATTTGCGGAAGCCGGCATTGAACTATGGGGCGTGCGCTTAGATACTTCGGGAACGCTGGTCGACGATAGCGTTGTCGGAATGATGAGGCAATTCAAGCCTACTGGGGTTTGTCCTCAATTGGTTGAGAATGTTCGCAACGCCTTAGATGCGGAATCATTTCGCGATATAAAGATCATCGTCTCCGGCGGCTTCAGTTCTGAAAAGATAAGCTTGTTTGAGACAGCAGGCGTACCGGTAGATGCCTACGGAGTCGGATCCTCGCTTCTCAATGGAAGCTTTGACTGCACAGCTGATATTGTTACAGTTAACGGCAAACCCATGGGCAAAGTAGGCCGCAGTTATGATCCCGGACCAAGCCTGAGATTATTCGCGTGGTCTGAGATCGAATCAGAAGAGTAACACTAATTGAGCTTGTCCTAAAAACAGAAGTTTTGCATAACAAGCTTTATCACAGGCAAAAGGAGAAATCAAAACTATCTCCTTTTGC
>DAOUPS010000009.1 GCA_030626045.1 bacterium
GAACTTATTGACTTAATGTTCTAAACAAAGTAAAATATTAATATAAATTTCCAATCATACTTATGTTATGAATAGAAATTATAAATATCCAAGCCAAGATCCAATATTAAGATTAAGGCAAGAAATGAAATTACGGGGTTTCAGTAGTAAGACCATCAAAAGCTATCTTTATTATACTACGGAGATTCTAAAATTTGCAAACAAAAGTCCTAAAACAATCAATACGAACGATATTAGAAATTATTTGGAAAAATTAGCTAATGAGAAAAAATCAAACTCAACCTTGAACACAGCCTACAGCTCATTAAAATTTTATTTTGAAAAGATTCTGCGCAGGAAATTTTTTATAAATATTCCGCGAGCCAAGAAATCAAAAAAACTCCCGGAAGTTTTTACCAAAACGGAAATCAAAAAGATATTGGCGATGGTTCAAAATGTTAAGCATAAGTTAATTTTGGCGTTGATGTACTCTTCAGGATTAAGAGTTTCCGAAATAATAAATGTAAAAGTAAAGGATTTGGATCTTGAAAATCAGACATTAAAAGTCAGGCAAGCTAAAGGCGCGAAAGACAGGATGACTATAATGTCAAAAAAAGTGGCGGGCGTTTTGCAAAAATACGTAAAAAATAAAAAGGCAAACGATTATATCTTTGAAAATGCGCAAAGAGGGAAGTTAACTGAAAGAGCTGTTCAAAAAGTATTTACTGCGGCACTGAAAAAATCAAAGATAAAGAAAAAAGCGTCTTGCCATTCTCTCCGCCATAGTTTCGCTACGCATTTACTGGAAGCAGGAACTAATATAAGATACATTCAGGAGCTGTTGGGGCATGCCAGATTAGAAACTACTCAAATTTATACTAAGGTGGCAAATAATAAAATCAAAAATATTAAAAACCCGTTGGATTTAAATTAAAAGCATTTATATGAAGATCAGAAAAAAATCAGAAAAAGAAATAGTAACACTTCGAGAAGGCGGCAAAATTCTTGCCGAAGCTCTTCATGCCGCCGTGGAAGAGGCGAAATTGGGGACGAAAAGGGAGATAAGCACGTGGAGACTGAACGAGATCGCTGAAAAGGTGATCTATTCATACGGCGCTGTTCCGTCATTTCTCGGATATCCGGATGAGGACGGCCTTGGATTTCCGGCATCTCTTTGTATTTCGATAGATGTTGAAATTGTCCATGGCGTTCCCAAAAAAGATAGAATATTGCGCGAAGGAGAGCTGGTAACGCTGGATCTGGGAGTTATCCATAAGAAACTTTACACCGATTCGGCGTGGACTGTTATTGTTGGCAAAGGGTCGCCTGTGGCATGCAAAATAACAGAAGTGACAAAGAGGGCTCTTGAATTGGGTCTTGAGCAAATGTATCCCGGTTCAACATTGGGAAATTACGGGAATGCCGTAGATCAGTATGTCAGAAGTAAAGGTTTTGTGACCGCGAAAGGAATTGGTGGACACGGTGTGGGATATGCCGTCCATGAACCCCCGTTTATACCAAATGACGGATCCCCCGGAACAGGGCTTAGGATCGAAGAAGGAATGGTTCTGGCGCTGGAACCTCTTATCAATGAAAAAACGGAGATGATCGAGCAAGCTCTTGACGGAATAACATTTAAGACTGTTGATGGCGGTTTATCCGCGCAATTTGAACATACTGTGGCTATAACGAAGGATGGGCATAAAGTGCTAACAGAGCCGGAATAATTATGAGCATTGATGATAAAACACAATACATTCTTGGAATTGATTGGGGCATGAAAAAATGCGGAATTGCCATTGCAGACAATGAAATGCGTATTGCAACTGCCAAAGAAGAGTGTGGCACAACCACTCTTTTTAAGTTGGTTGGCTCGATAAATAAAAAATATCCGGCAAGCGTCATTGTCATAGGCAGTTCAAAATTAAATATAAATGGCCGGAATTTAAAGCATATCAAAAAAGTTGTCGAACAGCTCACTAGAAATGGCTTTTCTGTCCATGAAGAGGAAGAAATGTTCTCAACTTTGCTGGCACAAAGGAATTTGGCAGAAGCCGATAAAAGAAACATATCTAAGAATGATAATGCCGAATCTGCCCGTGTGATCTTACAAAGTTGGTTAGACAATAACAAGTGAACTTGATATAATGGGACTGTTATCGGATCAACTCTTATTTTTTTGTTGTAATGTCGAACACTTAAGATAAGCGGAGTTTTCTGATCTTTGCTAACAGAATTGATCCTTGAACAGTCTTGCTTCTGTAAAAATAAAAAAAGAATTAATTATTTGAACACATATGCAAAATACAAAACCTGTATATTCCGTTGTTATCCCAACATACAATGAATTCTCGAAACCCGAAGAAATGGAAAGTCATCTAAGTTCTATTAAAAGCTTTTTTAGTCGACTCGGGCAGCCTTATGAAATAATAATTGTGCTTGATGGACCAAATGACGGCACTCCGGGTCTTGTTCGAGAAAAAACAAAAGATATGGATCACGTGCGCGTCATTGATAGAAAGGAAAATAAAGGGAAAGGATATTCAGTTCGGGAAGGAATGCTTGCGGCAGAAGGGCAGATCAGGTTATTTACAGACATGGACGGTGCGACTCCAATTGCAATGCTTGAAAGGTTTATTCCCAAGTTTCAAGAGGGGGCTGACATAGTTATTGGATCAAGAGATCTGAAAGAATCGCAAGTTAAGATACATCAGCCAAAATGGAAAGAATGGATCGGGGATTTCGGAAATTTGTTTATTCAAGCCGGTACAGGATTATGGGGAATGAAAGATACGCAGTGCGGGTTTAAGGTATTGACTGAAAAAGCCGTAAAAGATATTATGCCGCGAATGACAGTTGATCGCTGGGGATTCGATTTTGAAATGTTAATGGTTGGTCAGCGTCTTGGATATAAGATCGTTGAAGTACCGGTGGACTGGCTTGATAAAGGCGAAAGCCTGGTTGGAATTAGCGCGTATATAGGTACGTTTCGCGATCTTATCCGCGTGAGATGGAATATGCTCAGGGGCGTATACAAGCTTGGAAAGAAGATAAATGAAATTGAAATGAGGAAAATGGATTAACGGCAGAATTATTATTATTTTTCCACAATGGGAATAAGAATAACAATCGAAAAAAATACAAAATCAAAAAAGACAAAAGCAAAACTCTTGGAAAAGGCGCAAAAATCGAAAAAAGTAAAGCCGAAACAAAGAAAGGCAGCATCACAGTTGCGTCATGATCTGACAACGGGAGATTGGGTTGTTATTGCGACCAGCAGGAAGACACGCCCGGATGATTTCAGTGGCGATAAGTTGAAAGAGAAACCGAAAGAAAGCGGCGATGCGAAAAAATGTTTGTTTTGCGACCCCGTCGCTTCAGGACAAGAACCGGACGTCTTGATCTATAATACATCCGATAGCGATTGGTCTTTGCGCGTTTTTCCGAATAAATATCCGGCGTTTTCCCGTCCGTCAAGCGGGCGCATCCGTCACAAAGAAGAAGGGCCTTATTTTTGGATGGATGGCGTTGGATATCATGAAATTATTGTTACCAGAGACCACAAAAAACACATTGGACAAATGGATCCTTTGCGCGTTGCGGAAGTTTTTGATGCCTATCAAACGAGGTATATAGATCTTATGAATAAAAAATCGGTTCGTTACATTGAGATCTTTCACAATCATGGGAAAGCCGCTGGAGCATCTATAGCTCATCCGCATTCTCAGCTGGCCGCAATTCCTATCATTTCCCCATATGTTAATTTGGAATTGAAGAGTTCCGAGTTATATTATGAAGCAAACAGCCAATGTGTCTTTTGCACTATGATTAAGTGGGAGCTGGAACACAGAAAACGAATCGTATTTGAAAATGAGATGTTCGTAGTATTTTGCCCGTTTGCGTCGCGAGCGGCATTTGAAATGTTTGTAATTCCCAAAGAACACAAGTCATATTTTGAGCGTTCTTCTGACGAAGAAAAAGTAGCCGGCGGAGAAGCGCTTCATGAAGCTATTCGAAAACTAGATGTCGTGCTCGGGAAGCCGTCCTATAATTTCTATCTTCAAACATCGCCATGTGACGGGAAGGACTACCCGTATTTTCATTGGCATATAGAAATACTTCCGCGTACTTCAACATGGGCAGGCTTTGAGCTTTCAACCGGTGTCGAGGTCTCCGCAATCGAACCGGAGCGTGCGGCCGAATATCTTCGAAAAGCCTAGAGCTTGTTTGAAAACTCCATATCCTGCTGCAATTTCCAAATTTTGGCTGTCCCGAGCAGGCGGGATCGCGACGGAAAAGAGTTTTCAAACAGGCTCTTAAAATTTGAGTATTTTACCACTATGTTTATGAACATACATGTTGCTGTTGGAATAGTTGCAGCACTCATGTTGCTCGATTATTTTCTAACTTTCAAGGGATACCAAAGTTACAAGAAACATTACGCAAAATATGTTGAGATCGAGGCATATGAGCTGAACCCAACATTCAAAAAGAGTATTAAAGAAGGCAAATACAGTGCAAAGCATGGCGCCTCGGTTATTTTTGTTGCGCTTATATTATACGCGTTGTATTATTATATACAGATCGTTTCATCGCCGATCTTTAACATAGCAATGCTGATAATGGCGCAAGGAATGCTTGTCTCGGCGTTTTTGTACGTTAATGTACGCCATATTCGAAATCTTTTGATCTTTTCGAGTATAAAAAGAGATGATAAAATGCTTGAGGGAAAATTGCGCCAAAGCAATACGTTTTCCTTGAAAGCGTCTTGTATTGACGCGCTGGGAATGTTTCTGATGTTATTTTTTGTGTTTCTGTTTTTCCCAAACGTGTTCACTCTCGGGTTTGCGTCCGGTCCATTGATCATTCTTTTGGTGCATTTACGGTGGATGTTCTTATGATGGAAACAATCCTATTATCTCATAACAAAAGATGAAATGATCATTGATACACAATTCGCTGTAGAACTGTTGCGAGGGATACCTCCGGAGATAGCCACTGTGATCATCGCGACAACACCTATCTTTGAATTAAGGGGATCACTGCCGGTTGCGATGACGGTTTATAATATGAATATACCGAATGCGTATTTTTGGTCTGTTGTCGGAAATGCTATTCCCGTAGTAATTATTATGCTTCTTCTTGATCCAGTTTCCACTTGGCTTTCGAAACATTTCTCATTTTGGAATAAATTTTTCATTTGGCTTTTCGAGAGAACCAGAAAAAGAGCTAAAAGCAAGATCGAAAAATATGGGCATTGGGGGCTTTTCTTTCTTGTCGCAATTCCACTGCCTGTAACAGGCGGTTGGACGGGAGCGATGGCAGCGTTTCTTTTTGGCATTAAGAGAAGAAAAGCAATTCCTGTCATACTGTTAGGAATTATGGCTGCCGGCGTAATTGTTACGCTTATTACAATTGGAGCAGTACACTTATGAGTACGAAAAAAGAGGCACTCGTTGTCGCAAACTTCAAAATGAATTTTAACATGCGGTATGAGCTGCAGCATTGGTTTGCAAATTTTATAAAAGCAAAAAAAGGGATAAGGCTTGATTCAACACGCCTTATTTTATGTCCGCCTTTCATTCATCTAAGTTCATTTATAAAAAAAATAAGATCAAAGCAGATCTCTTTTGGCGCACAAGATTGTTTTTGGGAGCAAAAAGGCGCGTTTACCGGAGAAATAAGTCCGACAATGATCAGAAGTTTCGGGGGAAAATATGTTATTGCAGGGCATTCTGAGCGGCGCCGATATAAGGGGGAAACAAATAAAATAATAAATTACAAAGTTACAGCGGCACTGAAGGCCGGGTTGCAGCCAATTTTATGTATTGGGGAGAACGCCCGGGAGAAAAAACATGATATGCTTTTTTCCGTAATCACTAAACAGTTTAAAGAATGTCTTTATGATGTTGGCAGAAGCAGGATCAAAGATATAATTATTTGCTATGAACCCGTGTGGGCTATTAGTGCTAATAAACCCGATCATCTTCCAACAACAGATGAAATAATGGAAGCGAAGCTTTTGATAAAAAAACTTCTTATCCAAGAATATGAGGGGCCAGTTTCTGAACATGTACGAATAATATATGGGGGAAGTGTTGTTTCAAAAAATGTGTCGGAAGTGTGTATCGACGCGGGAATGGACGGAGTACTGGTAGGCGGAGCGAGTCTTTTGCCGCACGAATTTGTCAAAATAGCCCAGACTATCGATTTATAAATAAGATGTAATAAATTTATGAGAGCCAATACAATTAAAATTTTAAAAGATGCAATGAAGGGAGAATATGCTGTTGGCGCGTTCAATACCTTTGGCTTAGAGATTACACAAAGTATTGTGCGTGCGTCGCATAAACTTAAAAAGCCGTGTATTATCCAAGCCACAACAAACGCTATGAAATATGCCGGCAGTAAAGTACTGGGAGATATCGTACAATCGGTTATTGCACACGAGTCAAATTCAACACAAATTGGATTTCATCTTGATCACGGCAAAACATTTGATGACGTGGTAAATGCAATAGATGCTGGTACGGACTCTGTTATGATAGACGCATCTTGTTCGGAATTCAAAGAAAATTGCGAGATTACCTCGCGTGTTGTTAAATATGCTCATGAAAAAGGTGTTACTGTTCAAGCGGAACTTGGAAGCGTTCCCTATTTAGGGAGAGAGGAACAAGAAGTTGATTGGGAGCAAATTATGACAGATCCAAATCAGGCCAAGGAACTTGTCGATAGAACGGAAGTTGACGCTCTCGCTGTAGGTATTGGCAATGCACATGGATTTTTTCGAGAAAGACCGGTTCCGGATTGGGAAAGGCTCAAGGTCATTCGCAGTATGATCCCCAACATTCCTCTTATTCTTCATGGTGCTTCAGATTGGACTGAGGAAAAAGTAAAACGCGCAGTTACTGAAGGAATTACTTGTTTCAATATCGATACCGACATTCGTATAGCTTTTGTTGTATCTATGCGCAATGGATTGGCACAAGAATATGGTATTGCCACCACTGATCCGCGAAAAATACTCGGAAACGCACGTGAAAGTGCTATGAACAAGATAGAAGAAAAAATTCTAATGTTTAATGATCAGTGATAGCCGGCTTTGACAGCTTCTCTAAAAGAATGTACAGTACATGGCAGAGATTTGAATGGATATAAATACAGAGAGTAGAAAAGCTTAATAAATAGGTAAAAACATTGCAGCCGCTTGCAACTGAAAACATTAGCCAAGTGATTTATTCAATGGAGACTAATTCTTTTTTGCACACACATTTGTTTTTGAATGTGCTTTTGTGTTCAAAATAAACACTGTTTGAACTTGTAGCGGTTTGTTTGGGACAAACCATGAATATTATCATTATAGTTGCCGGAACATCGGTAGCTGGGATTGTGATTGGGTATTTTACCCGAATAATTTTGGCGCGCAATCAAATCGATTCTGCTGAAGCAAAAGTGTCTCGAATGCTCGAGGATGCCAAAATTAGATCAAAAGAGCAACTCCTGAATTCCAAAGATAAAGCAGTCAGGATTCTGGAAGAAGTAAAGAAAGAAGAAAAGAAGCGGCGAGATGAAGTCAGAAATCTTGAGCGCAGGCTTGAAACTAAAGAGCAGAAGATAGACAGAGTTTTTGCTCATTCGGAAAAGGAAAAAAGGGCACTTAAAGGCAAAGCTCAAGATATTAAAAAGATTCGGGAAGAGGTATTGAATGTAAAACAGCAACAAGTTGAAAGATTGGAAAAGATTGCCTGTATGAATAAAGACGAAGCGAGAAAAGTACTCTTGAAGATAACTGAGAAAGAGAACAAAGATGAGCTGATCAAAAAAATAACCGAACTCGAAAAAGAAAAAAAAGAAGAACTTGAATGTAAAGCAAAGGATATGATGGCGGTGGCCATGCAGCGATATGCCGGTTCGCATGCTGCGGATACAACGACAACAACGATCACGATCCCATCTGATGAACTGAAAGGACGAATTATTGGACGCGAGGGTCGAAACATCAAGACTCTTGAACGGCTTACAGGAGCAGAGATTATTGTTGATGATACGCCTGAAGCAATTGTAATTTCCGGTTTTGATGCTATGCGCCGTGAAACAGCAAAAATTGCTTTGGAAAGATTAATTGAGGATGGGAGGATTCATCCGGCTCGTATTGAAGAAGCGGTCCAGAAAGCCAAAGAAGAGCTTAATCAAAAAATAAAAGAGGCGGGAGAAGCGGCAGTATATGATGTTGGAATTCCCGGTCTTGATCCGCATTTGATCCAGCTTTTGGGAAGGATGAAATATCGCACAAGCTATGGCCAAAATGTATTGCTTCATTCGCTTGAGGTGGCGCATCTTTCCGGAATGCTTGCCTCAGAACTTGGTCTTGATGTTCTAGTAGCAAAGAAAGCCGGATTGCTCCATGATATTGGCAAATCCGTTGATCACGAAATAAAAGGAACTCATGTGGAAATCGGGATGAGCATTCTTAAAAAGTTTAATCAGCCGCCCGAAGTGATAAACGCGATGAAGTCTCATCATGAGGATTATCCATTCGAGAGTAATTACGGGCTTATTATTGCCGCAGCGGACGCACTAAGCGCATCTCGTCCCGGAGCACGCAAGGATACCTTGGAAAATTATTTAAAGCGGCTTACAGAACTTGAAGAAGTAGCCATGTCTTTTGGGGAAGTGGATAAATGTTACGCAATCCAAGCTGGGCGTGAAGTGCGCGTGTTTGTAAATCCGGAAAAAGTTGATGATCTTGAAGCAATAAAGCTTGCGAAAAAAATCGCATTGAAAATAGAAGATAAATTGAATTATCCCGGGGAAATAAAAGTTAACGTTTTACGGGAGACGCGTTCAATCGAATACGCCCGATGAGTATTAACAAAAATGTTTTGCTATTGCGCGTTTTAGGCAATGTGGTGTACAATCAAACAAAGTGTAAGGTTTCGTTGTTTGAGAACAGCTCCTGTAGACAAAAATAATACATAAGTACTAGATTGGAGGTGACATCATGAATAAAAGTGCAGTAGTCGACGCAGTTGCATCAAAAACAGATCATAGTAAAAAAGATGTCGAAATGGTAATTGAGGCGGTATTGGATGTGATCACTGATGCGCTTCAAGAGGGGGAACAAGTGGCGTTCACAGGATTTGGAACTTTTTCAGTTTCAAAAAGGTCAGCGCGGGAAGGCATCAATCCAGCGACTAGGGAAAAGATTCAAATTCCTGCTATAAATGTGCCAAAATTTAAAGCCGGTAAAAGTCTCAAAGATGCCGTAAGAAAATAACCGGGTCTTTGTTGTTTTTTAAAGTTAAAGCCGCCGTTTGTTGGCGGCTTTACTGTTGTTCGGTTAAACTGATGATATCCGGCAAAGGAGTATCCAGTATATAAGTATTGAGGGGAGGAATAAAATACCCAATACCTAATACCCAATATCCATTCAACATCCAATAAATTAATGATCAATACAGAGAAATTTTAAATTGTAAATTTCAAATTATCTATCACGTTGTTTTACATTATTGACTTTTTCATCTATAATACGTAGTAAAGAATTCAAAACAAAAAAATGAAAACAGTAATAAAAACAATTAAAGTTAGTACTGAGAAGCAATTGGAGTTTATTGATGTTACCAGTAAAGTTGAGGAGGCGTTAGATCTTTCAGGGCTGAAAGAAGGGTTTATCGTTGTTTATTCTCCGCACACAACATCATCAATCATAATCAATCAAAATGAGCCAATGCTGCTGCAGGATATGACAAGGATATTATATAAAATTGTTCCGATAGATGAACGATATGGGCATGATATGTTTGAGCTCACTAAGCATGTGAAATCTGATGGGCGCAGTAATGGACACAGCCACTGTAAAAGTATTATTCTCGGGTGTAGTGAAACAATTCCATTTCAAAAAGGAGAAATGGCTCTTGGAAGCCGCCAAAGCATTTTTTTTGTTGAGTTAGACGGCAGTAGAGAACGCGATTTTTTGGTACAGATCGTGGGGGAGTAGTCATCGCTGGAAACAACATCTTATCGCATTCGAAAGAATGCGATTTTTTGATCAAAAAGCGTAGTCCGTGTCTTGACAAATCATTTGCCGTATTGTATAATAACGCGAAAGTAAGAAGTACATTAAATTAGGAATCGATCAACTTAATGAGCCTAGGGCTCAAAAAAATTACACAGGAGGACTTAGCATGAATGCTAGACAAGGAATGAAGTATTTGGTTGTTGTGGTCATTTTTTTGTTTATGGCCGCGGGTTGTGCGACCACTGGGCATGATCAGTGGTCAAAGCAGAAAAAGGGCGCGGTTTGGGGAACGGCAGGAGGCGCCGCCGCCGGTGCTATTCTTGGTCAAGTGATTGGCGGAGATACAGAGAGCACACTGTGGAGTGCCGTTGCCGGTGCTGCTGTTGGAGGGATTGCCGGTCATCAGATCGGTGGGTACATGGATCGACAAGAACAAGCGCTGAACAATGCGTTTGCCGCGTCTGAAGCGGCCAGTATCAGGAGAAACCAAGACGTGTTGATTGCCTGCTTCAAGAGTGATTACATGTTTGATTATGACTCAGCTCAGTTAAAACCCGGAGCCTACACAGAAATTTCACGTGTTACGCAAGTTCTAAATCAGTTTGGCCAGACAAGGCTTATAATCGCCGGTCATACTGACAAGACAGGATCCGAGGTGTATAACATGGACCTGTCTGAACGTCGTGCCCGGAGTGTCGCAGTTGCTCTCATGAATAAGGGCATACCGGCTCAAAGGATGCAGGCGATTGGTTATGGTGAGGGAAAGCCGATATCTTCATCAGCCGCCGTAAACAGGCGGGTTGAGATAATCATCATTCCTATTGAACAGCAACAGGGTTAGTTGTTTAGTGTAACAAGAGGTGCCTGACGGAGAATTCTCTAGTCAGGCACTTTTATATTAAAAAGTGCTTTGCAATAACGCTTTTTAGAAAATTTCTTACAAGAAGAAGGGCGAGAAAAAAACCTTGACAAAAGATTAAAAGTGGTGTAGAATGTAGTCGAAAGTAGAGAAGCAAGTTTTTTAAAAACCTAAACCTGAAAATAAGGAACGAAATAGGAAAATATGCGGGGAGGCATGGATATGAAAGGAAGATCAGTTTTTTTGATTGTTACCGTTCTTTTAGTGGCTTTTTTCTCGTTGAGCGTTTTGAGCGGCTGTGCCACTCGAGCGAATACGTATGAGAGAACAATATCAAAAGAAACAAACAAATTTCTCAGAGATATGCTTAGGCAAGGAGGGAAGGAAATAAGAAAAGGAATTTATGATTAATCATAGCTTCTGTCTTGAAAATCGAGATGGGGACTAAATTTGCACAAAACGCAAAAAGGGAGAATAGTCATGAAAAAGAGTTTGATAGCAATTATATTGGCAATAGGGTTTGTTTTCACTGTTTCTCAGGCGGATGCCAGGAGACAGAAAGGCATCTCAGTTGAAGATGCGAGGGCGTTGCAGAATATAGGAATTGATCTGCGACATGCCTCCGCAGCAGAGATCAACCAAAAAGCCGCGGCGATTGAGCGGCTGGTAAGTTCCATTAAGGGTCTCTCAGAGGCTAGGATCTTGGAGGCGAAGGCCCGCCAGGAAGAAGCCAAGGCTACTCAAGCCGAGTTAAAGCTACAGAAACAGCTACAAAAAGCCGGTTATGCCCAGCAGAAACGTGCCGCTAAGCAACAGAAGATAAACGCGAAAAATGATCCACTTAATCCATACGAGCGGACGCTTTCAAGGGAGACCAACAAGACTTGGCGCGACTTTCTTAACCAAAGTCGCCGAGAGCTGATAAAAGAAATCTTCAAGTAATAGTTCTTGCAGTGTCCCTGTCTTGAAAATCAAGATGGGGACCCAACTTACATGAGATGGATAAAAAGGAGGAGATCATGGAAAAATGGAAGATCTGTATTTTGGTAATAGTAGTGTTGAGCTTTCTCTCCGCTTGCGCCGCACCGCAGGCAAAATATCGCACCAAAGAATTTCTGCCATTCGCGAAGGTCACACCTTTACGAGTGGATCCGAACATTATCAAAAGCATGGACCGTGAACAGTACGAAGAGTACATGCGACGGTTAAAAGAATACAATGCCTGGGCGCGCGATGCCGCTTATGTTAACGCGTATACCGCCTATGGTGAAAAGCAGTGGGTGAATAATGAGGAAGGAGGACCTCCCATTCCCCCACAAAATAATTATAGTACCCAAAATTTCAGCAGTTCGTCAGTCAGTGTGTTTGGCGAGAGAAGTGAAGAATACCGTCGAGCTTCTGATGAATTGTGGAAAGAACTGGAGTTAGAGCTAGTAGGAAATTAGTGTAAGTTCTATATCCGACAGCAAATTAAACAGAAGAAAACGGGCAATCCTATTGAGGGGAACCCGTTTTTTATTTTGCCAAAAATGTGATATTATGCATACACATATCAATTTTTTAAAATAGGCGCTTACCGGCGTACGGTGTGTGCTTGGAACGGTTTTTGAATGCACGCTTCAACAATTCCTTAAAACAAAATGACAATTACAAATAAACATAGGCAGCGCTATCGTCGGATAGTAACAAAAATAAACAAGCTGGAAAAAGAAATGGTCGAGTTGCGCGGTGATGATTTCTCGGCGAAAACGGCGCTTTTTAAAATGCGGCTCAAATCAGGAGAGTCTCTGGACGAACTACTGCCAAGCGCGTACGCGCTGGCTCGCGAGGCCGCCAAAAGAGTGATCGGACTGAGGGCATTTAATGTTCAGCTGCAAGGAGCTGTAGCTGCTCACGAAGAAAAAATTGTTGAAATGAAGACAGGGGAAGGGAAAACACTGGCAATTCTTTTTCCGGCGTATTTAAATGCTCTTGAAGGAAAAGGAGTCCATGTGGTAACAGCTAACGATTATCTGGCTGAGCGTGATGCCAAGTGGATGGGGAAGGTTTACTCGTTTTTAGGTTTAAGTGTTGGATCGATCACTGATAAAACGGAAGAATTTGAACGCCAAGTGTCTTACTCATCTGATGTAACGTACGTTTCGAATAATGAAGTCGGCTTCGATTTTTTAAAAGATAATATGCTCTATGACAAGAAAAATAAGCGCCAAAGAGATCTGCACTTTGCCATTATTGACGAGGCTGATAGTGTGCTTATTGATGAAGCGCAAACTCCGCTAGTGATCTCTGACAGTATCTTGTCTGACGAAGACAGTAAAAAGCAATTTGTAGCGCTTAATTCGCTGATCAAAGAGCTGCGCAAAAATATTGATTTTGAAATAAACGAAAAAGAACGCGCTGTTTCATTGGAGGCGGCCGGTGTAAAAAAATTAGAGACATTGCTTGGCGTTAATAATCTCTACGATTCTGAAATCGATTATCTCTACTATGTTGAATGTTTGCTTAAAGCACATCTGCTTTTTAAAAAGGACAGAGATTATGTTGTTGACAAAAAAAATGTTGTCATTGTCGATGAGTTTACCGGGCGGCTTATGCCCAACCATAGATATTGCCAAGGAATCCATCAAGCGATTGAAGCCAAAGAAGGACTGGCGGTGCAAGATGAAGACAAGACGCTTGCTTCGATCACATTTCAGCATCTTTTTAAACATTACAATAAAATGGCCGGCTTAACTGGAACTGCGGCAACAGCCAGAAAAGAATTTCGCCTGATCTATAGGAAGGAAGTCGTACAGATCCCAACTGATAAGCGTATTATCCGTGATGACGCATCTGACCGCTTTTTTCTTAATTGGAACGACAAACTTGATTATCTTGCATGGTTTGTTCAAGAGCACTACTTTAAAAAACGAGCGGCACTTATTGGAACCCGGTCGATCAGAAAGTCCCAGAGAACCTATCAGGTGCTTATGGGAGAAAATATTCCAAGTGCCGTACTCAATGCAAAACACACTTCCCGGGAAGCAGAAGTTATCGCACAAGCAGGACAGCCTCAGACGGTAACAGTTGCCACAAATATGGCCGGAAGAGGCACTGACATTGAACTGGCGCAATCCGTACGTGATCAAATAGGGCTTGTGGTTATCGGAACAGAAAGGCACAATGCGCGAAGAATCGATAGCCAGCTTGTTGGGAGGGCCGGACGGCAGGGGGATCCGGGTTATTCCCAATTCTTTATATCGGCGGAAGACGAATTGATCAAGGCTCATTTTAAAAAAGAATACATTACAGAACTTAAACGGAACAAGGGGTGGCCGGAAGGGGTAGGTAGTGTGCGATTGCAGGCGATTATAAACAAAGCGCAAAAACGAATGGAAGGCCTGTTTTTTGATCAGCGTGTTTTAAATTACGAGTTCGACCACGTGCTTGAAGCACAGCGAAACTCATTTTACCGCCAGAGAAACAGAGTGCTGCGTGACGAAAATTTAAAAGAAGAAACGCTAGGTCTTTTGAAAAAATACGCATACGGTCATGTTATTCTGCCTCAACAAACACGAAGCAATGAGTTTTCGCGGCAGCAAGTAGCCGCAATTTCCACAGCTCTTAAAAAAGCCGTCATAAATAGATGGTTTCAGCCTAATTTTGAAGCTCATTCTTATACAATTGCTGAAATGAGAAAAGGGGTCTATGACAGCATAATAAAATATTATAACAACGTTGAACATTATGTGTCGGAAGAAAAAATGAGGAAGATCGAAAAAACAGTTACTTTAAAGGTCCTGGATTTATTGTGGGTGGAGCACTTGCGCAATGTTGAAAGTATGCAAGAGGCGGCGCTGATCAGTTCGATCGGCCAAGCGAGTTTTTTTGAAGAATATGAAATTGAAATGGCCAGAGTTTATAAGTCGATGCTTTATTCCGCACCACGAATCATTTGCTTAACGTTGCTTAGGACAATGAATGTTCTCCTTACTTCTAATGAGAATAATAACAATGAATATTCACGTTAATGAAGCAAAAAACGCGTAAACTGTTATCGAGGATCGGAGCGGCGCTTATGCTGGGGATGAGCTTGTTTAATCTTGGAGCGGTTTGGAGCAAGCAACGCGGAGGAAAAATGCCTTATAGAGTGCGGAACATTCGGAAAAAACATACAGAGGAAGTCGATTCAGAGGTACAACACGTAGCTGATATCGCGGAAAAAGAAGCACAGATCGTTTTGGCATTGGAACAAGAACAGCAGGAGGAAAGTACCCAGCAGCTTCAGGAAGAATCCGGGGCTATGCTCCAAAAAATTATTCGCTATGCGGCAATTTCGGCCTGGACTCTTTCAGCGTCAGTGATCTTCTCATCTGCTATTTTTAATTACCCGTTTGCGCTTGGCAAGGGAATGATGTCAATACTTCCGGGAGTTCCTCATGTCGCGGAATTATCGCTACAAGCCGAAAAAAAATATTATAAGATCAATGAACAGGCGAATATTGCTGTTTATTTAGATACAAACAATGAACAAGTGGATTTTGTGAAGTTGACTGTTTATTACGATCCTTCTTTATTGGCATTCGATGATTATGCCATTAATCAGGAATATTTTGATTCACTTGAAAAACGAGTGATTGACGAAGATCAAGGATTGATTTGTCTGTCATTCAGAAGTTCGAATGGCGGAATCGCTCTGGCAAAAAGTGAAGTGGCAATGTTCCATTTTGATGCGCTGCAAGGAGCAAAAACATGCGATGTAAGAATTGAAAAAAGCGAATCAGCAGTAATTAAATATAGTGCTGGCGCAAATAATATACTTGGAAAAACATCTTCTGCCTCGTTTAGAATTGTCGATTGAAAGGGAACAGTTTTTTAGAAATGGTTCCGTACACATTTTATAATTTCAAGAGAAAAGAGCTGAAATAAAAATGCAAACAAAACATGCTTTTACTATCTATGATATTGAAGCGGATGAATTCAAAACTCCTGTTCAGCACCTTCCATTATGGAAACTTTTACTTGAAGCCAGCGGAGTTTTTGTAGTGATTACGTTTATTGTCTTTTCTATTGCTAACTATCAGTACATTCAAAGCCAACTTGTCGATTGGAGGCAAGTGAAAACCGGCGGAAAAGATTTTGTCAAGGATAATGATAATGATAAAATGCCTGACTGGTGGGAGCAGTCTCACGGGCTTAATGCATCAGACTCAGGGGATGGAATGAAAGACGGAGATAATGACCTTATGCCGAATATCATGGAGTTTCAATTTGGCACAAATCCGCGAAATCCGGACACTGACGGTGATGGATATTTTGACGGCGAAGAATATCTGAACGGGTATAATCCAAATGGAGTTGGAAGAATTGACACGGATAAAGATGGCATTCACGACTGGTGGGAAGAATTGAACGGTCTCAACAAAAAAGACCCGGCTGATAGCTTACTCGACTATGACAATGATCAGCTCAAAAATAAAGAAGAATATGAGTATGGCACAAATCCGCGAAACCCGGATACTGACAACGATGGTTATTCTGATAAACAAGAAATTGATAGAGGATCTAATCCAATAGGGCCGGGCTTTTTTAACAAAACATCAAGAAACAGCGGCAAAGATAAGGATTTTGATAAACTTGAAATAGATTACGAAAATTTGTTTGGAACAAATCCCGAAAATAGAGATACTGATGGCGATGGTTTTAATGATTATCATGAATTGACGAGAGGATACGATCCCTCAGGTTCCGGCATGATAGACGCCGTCATTGAGATTCCATCAATTGATGTCAAAGCGCCGATCATTTGGTCTCAGAGCGAAAAAGAAAAAGAAATTTTGAATGATCTTAGCAGTGGAGCTGTTCATTATCCCGGAAGCGCTTTTCCAGGAATGCGCGGCAATGTCTATATAACCGGACACAGCAGTTTTTACAGTTGGAGTAAGAGCTCATGGAAAGAAGTTTTTAAAGATATCGGACGGTTGGAAAATGGTAACGAAGTAATATTTCACTTGAAACTCAAAAATAAAAAAAATATTGACATTGTTTATGAGATTCGCTCGTCAGAAATTGTGCAACCGGATGATATTCGCTTATTTAGAGATTACGAAGGATACGAATTAACGCTTGTTACATGTTGGCCGATTGGAACAGATCTTAAACGTTTAATGGTGAAAGGTGTCCTCAAGCAGCCGCATTTTATCAATTAATTTTTTTAATTTATTAAGGGACTGTTGCCAAACTAGCCACGCCGCTCGTGAACGACATGGCTAGCTTGAAAGCAATCCCATTATAGTATGCTATGGGATTTATTGAATCGCTCAAGCAAGATAGCAAGGAATTTGGAATAGCTATTTGGAAATTGCCGGATTTTATCTTTGTAACGATGGGTCTGGCAAACATTGTAGTTATGATCGCTACTTATTTTTGGGCATCCGGGTCAGTTAGTGATCCTCGAGAAGCCGTGCTCTTAGTAGCAGCTGAATCAGTGGTTATCCTGATAATCAGTAATGTATTTGTAGAGTCAGCAAAGCATATTATTGAGATAAGCAAGCTCAAGAAAGAATTCGTTCAAATAATTTCACATCAAATACGCTCGCCGCTAACAGTGATGAAATGGCAAATCGAAATTCTCCAAAAAAGCTGTGAAGAGAACTTTACTGAAAAACAGAAAGAGTATGTTGATAAAATATTTGAAGAAAATGAACGAGTCATGGAGATGATCAACGATATTCTTAATATGGCCAGGGCTGAAAAACAGTCTGACGACATGATTGCTTCCGAAGTTGCAATTGAAAATTCGATCAAAGAATGCATCCGCATGCTTAGTAGTTTTGCCAAATTCAAGGAAATTCAAATAGATTTTCAAGATAGTGATAAGTCTCATATCATTTTAGCCGATAGTGAAAAATTAAAGATAGCAATAGTTAATCTAATTGAGAACGCGATAAGTTACAGTCCTCGTGGCAGCAAGGTCGTTATTAACATTAAGAAGTCGGGAAGTAAGGCCAAAATTATGATAAAAGATAGTGGAATTGGCATAGAAAAGAAAGAGCAAGAACTGATATTCCATAAATTTTATCGCGGAGAAGGAGGAAAAAAGACCCAGCCCAAAGGCACCGGACTTGGATTATTCATGGCGAAAAAAGTAGTTGAACAAATGAACGGAAAAATTAAATGCAAATCAAAAGTGAATGAA
>DAOUPS010000102.1 GCA_030626045.1 bacterium
GCCAGTGCACTCGTCCATGTTATAGTTGACACTATAACCCAAAATGCAAAAAATTAGAAAAAATAGGAGAAAAGCCTATGAAATAGATATTGGGATGAAAATATCTCAAAAAGATGCTAATATCAAAAGATTTTACGAATTAATTAATAAATCTATTGATATTATGCAAACTAAAGCAGAAAACAAGCTGAATCCGTTAAAACATCCATTATCAGATGAGGCTAAAAAAAGATTAAAATGGATGTATATAATTTATTTTGAATGCGATAGAAATATTACAAAGTCAGCTAGAAAAATAGGCATATCAAGACAATGGTTATCAGCAATACACAGTATATGGATTAAAGAGAACAAGGACCCGCTCTCTCTTGAGCCAGAGTCTAAGGCTCCAGACAATACCGAAAACAGAAAAAGAATTGACAAAGAAATTGAAGATAAAATAATTAAAATTAAAAAAGGATATTTACAAGGCTCTTGGGGAAAAGATAAAATTCAAGCGCACCTAAAAAGAAAATATAAAATGGAAGTAGGGGCAACAACCGTAAACAGATATTTGCACAAGCACGGGTTAATCAATGTTAAAATATCAAACAGGCTTAAAGCTTATCATAAAAAGAAAAAAGAGAAAGAGAAATTTAAGAATCGTCCGCCAAAGGACATCAAAGACTACAAGCCGGGAGCCTTAGTTGAAAAAGATGTAAAATTCATAGTAAAAATGGGACAATTCGTTAATACTGAAAAATACAAAGCCAAAGAGAACTTTTGGTATCAGCACACAGCCATAGATTCTTTTACCAGAATCAAGATAACGGAATTAGCAGGTGACATGGATAGCGCTACTGCCGTAGATACATTTAAAAAATGCGAGGATAAATTTCCATTTCAAATCGCTTGCGTAAACACAGACAACGGATCGGAAAATGAAAAAGATTTTGACAGCTATTTGAAAGAAAAAAATATCGCTCATTTTTATTCAAGAGCAGGCACGCCGACAGACAACCCAAGAGTCGAGCGCTCGCATTTAACCGATGATATTGAATTTTACAATCAAGGAAATATTTGCAAGAGTCTTGAAAAACAAATTGAAAAAAACAAAGCATGGGATGACGTATATAATAATGTCAGGCCGCATCAAGCCTTAAACTATTTAACGCCAATGGAATTTTACAGACTGTATAAAACAAACCCGGAAGAAGCGTACAAAATAGTTAAGGATTGGGAAGAATATTTAAACAAACAAAGAAAAAGACAAATGAATTCAAGAAAGATAAAAAAGAGAGAAAAAATAGATAAATTGATACAACAAATTGATGTAAGATTAGCCAAAGCTAAAAATTAAAAAGTGTCAATTATGTTCGTGGACTTGCGCAGGGGTAGAATTTTTACGATTTGCTGCCTTGCTTAAAGTAAACTTTTAATGTATAATAAGTGTCGTTGAATTAATATTAATATAAAAATGCCTAAAACCAATCAAAATGTAATCAGGGTCAAGGGAGCGCGCGTGCATAATTTGAAAAACGTAAGCATTGACCTGCCTCGGACTAAATTTATCGTGATCACCGGCCTGTCCGGATCAGGTAAATCCTCGCTTGCCTTTGACACCATTTACGCCGAAGGCCAGCGCCGCTATGTTGAGAGTTTGTCGGCATACGCCCGGCAATTCCTCGGATTAATGGACAAACCGGACGTGGATCAGATTGAAGGCTTGTCTCCGGCAATCTCAATTGACCAAAAAACCGCGCCGCACAATCCCCGTTCAACCGTCGGCACTGTTACCGAGATATACGACTATCTCCGCTTGCTTTTTGCCCGCGTCGGTATTCCTTATTGCCCGGATTGCGGGGATAAAATAAAACGCTACACAATAGACGAAATAGTCAATCAGTCTTATAAAGATTTTTTAAATAAAGATATTCTAATATTATCCCCGCTTATTAAAGACAAGAAAGGCGAACATAAAAAAATAATCGCCAATGTGCGTGAGGCCGGCTTTGCCCGGGTACGCTTTGACAAAGATGCAATCACCCTGGACGAAGCCGAGGATCTAAGCGTAGACAAACAAAAAAAGCATTCTGTTGAAATAGTGATTGACCGGTTGAATCTTAGCAAAAACAAGGAAGACCAGGCCCGCTTTACCGAGGCCGTGGAAAAAGCCCTGGAACTCTCAGACGGCTTAGTTATTATATCATCCTCTCCTATCCCGGGCCGGACCAAAGGAAAAGAGAGAAGTGAAAAAGGGTCTGAGAAAACCTATTCCATTGCTTTTGGCTGCCCCAAGTGCGGCATTAGCCTGCCGGAACTGGAGCCGCGCAATTTTTCCTTTAACTCGCCGCACGGCGCTTGTCCGGACTGCTCCGGCCTCGGAACCAAGCTGGAAATTGACTCAAAGTTAATAATCAACCAAAATTTGACTATTGCCCAGGGCGCTATCCGCCCCTGGTCGCACAATACCGCCACCGGCCAAACCTGGCTAATGCGCATTCTTGGAACAGTGGCTAATAAAAACGGTTTTGACCTGAATACCCCTGTTAAAAACCTGGACAAAAGACAGATGAATATCGTTCTCTACGGCACCGGGGAGAAAAATTATCAAGTTGATTATGAAAGCAATAGATTCTCCGGCGAACTTAGCACCGAATTTGAAGGCGTTATTCCCAATCTGGAACGCCGCTACCAACAAACCGAGTCCGATTATACCCGCCGCGAAATTGAACAATATATGCGCGTTTTTCTCTGCCCGACCTGCAACGGACAAAGGCTAAAAAAAGAAATGCTGGCAATAAAAATTTGCAAGCATTCCATATATGATATAACCACCAAGACCATAGACGAATCCCAGGTGTTTTTTGATGAATTAAATAAAACAAATAAATTAAACGCCCGCGAGAAAAAAATCGCCGATCAAATCCTTAAAGAAATAAGCGTCCGTTTGAATTTTTTAATGAACGTGGGCTTATCTTATTTGACCCTGGATCGCGCGGCCAACACTCTCTCTGGCGGCGAAGCCCAGCGGATCCGGCTGGCCAATCAGATCGGAACTTCTCTGGTCGGAGTTATTTATATACTGGACGAACCCTCAATCGGTTTGCATCAGCGCGATAATAAACGCCTGATCATGACTATTAAAAAGCTTCGTGACCTGGGGAACACGGTAATTGTGGTTGAACATGATGAAGAAACCATGGTAAGCGCGGATTGGATCGTGGATGTCGGTCCGGGCGCCGGCGACCATGGCGGCGAGATCGTCGCGGCCGGCACCCCAACA
>DAOUPS010000056.1 GCA_030626045.1 bacterium
GAAGACATGATAATACGCCGTGCCGGTGTTTTTGTAACAATTTTTAAAAACGGTGATCTCCGTGGCTGTATTGGAACGTACTTGCCGACACGCGAATCAATAGCGCAAGAAATAATTTTAAATGCCGTCGCAGCCTGTTCAAGAGATCATCGCTTTGATCGGGTGGTAGAAAACGAACTGGCCGACTTAAAATATGAAGTGAGTATTCTTACCGAACCGCGGAAAATAAAAAATGTTCAAACCCATGATCCCAAAAAGAAAGGTGTGCTTATTGTTTCCGGCGACGGGAAGTCAGGGCTTCTTCTGCCAGATCTGGACGGAATTGAAACATCCGAGCAACAAATTGAAATTGCGAGCCGCAAAGGCGGAATCGATCTTTTGTACGATTCCGTAGAACTATTTTCGTTTGAAGTTGAAAAACATACACATAAAGATACGGATTGATCCAACAAAAACTTCTTGCCCGCAAGAGCGCGATGAATTGACAAAACAAACTTGTTGGGCATAATAGATACAGTAATTTAACAGGGGCTTTCAGCCAGGCTCTTAGCTCATTTACAACATAGTGGCAGACCAGAAGATATACATAGAACAGGAAAAGGAAATGCAAAATTTGAGAGGAGGTAAGTAATGGAAAAATACAAGAAAGCTGTTATCGAAGAACACCCGTCTTCTTCAGCGCCGAATGTGGGCAAAGAATACGTAATTATTCATACCCAGCCAAGAAAGCATTCAAGCTTTGGCAATCTAACCGAAAAGACAAAAAAGGTTCATGTTTCCGGTCATCTTTTCCTTTGGACTGTCAATTTAATACTTTCAAAATGCCCGAATTTAGAAAGTATTCAGGTTGTGCCAAAAAGGATGATGGAAATAAAGGAAAGCCATGAAAGATCATGCAGTTCTCGAGGAGTAAAGATCGAGAGTGGCTACTACAAGCCGGACTTAGCATGGGATGTAAGGGAAAGTGAATTACCGTCCTATAAATTACGCAGACTTTTCTTCCAAAAACTATCAGGAAAGCAAAAAGCGCTTTTTAACGAACTTTTGTCTTTCGGTTTTGAAGAAGCCATTATAACCGCGCGATATTTTTGCCTTAATGAGGAAAATTTTTTATGCCAAAGAGAACTGGGAATAGAATTTGGCTATTTAGAAAGAGAAAAGTCCATTTCCAGAAAAGTCAACGCGGTTATATTCTACTTGGATGAAACTTTTTCAACAAGCCAAGTGTCTATGGTAATAGCGCGCTCCATAAAACGCAGAGTGGAAAAGTTGAGAAAAGCAAAAAGGTCGAAAAGCGATTTCCGAAGACTTCTCGGAAGATATAGAATTTCAAAATTACCTAAAGGTTTTCCCATTAGCAGGCTTAAAATTTATTCTGAACTGTTGAAAGCGCGAAAAGACGGGAGGATGGACTCTCTTAAGCTGGAAAATCCTAAATGGCACAAAGCTATCGACTTAAGATTTAGTTTAGACTCTGAAGCAGACTATCCCACTCTCCAAGAAATCGGGAGCATTATAGGCGTGTCAAGGGAAAGAGTGCGCCAGATCGAACACGAAGTGCTAAAGAAACTTAAAATAACTAAATAAGGCGTCACATTTCAAGAATTATCAGAATTGAAAACGGACATAAGTAACCTTGTGCCCGTTTTTTAATACCGGAGCGCTCTCAAACCACCCCGATCCCGCTAAACGGGAGCACCCATCCTTATCCAATGAGGGGAAAAACAGAAAGCTCCCTATTCAAAAATAATTTTTATTGAAAATTTTACATTCTAAAAAACCGGGTCGGAGACCCGCTTGAACTAATGAACCGAGTCAGAGACTCGCTCCAGCGCGGCTAATGCAACACCTGTGCAATCTATTTCGTTAGCAGAATATTGTTCTTTCGATCATGACCACATTTTTTTTGAATATTCTTTGACAAGTCTGTGGGTGTTGAAATATGAGATTAGGGATATGGCGTGCTTCATTCGTTCGGTCCATTCTTCGCGCCTGTTATAATAACAGTCAATGGCATCTTCGAGTAAGCGCAGTAATGCCTCGGAATCTTCGTTATCGCGTGCAATCGGCTGAGTTTGCATGTCTCTTCCAAGATATTTTTTCCCGAACGCCCAACCGCTTTTTGGATCCATCTTATATCCTTCGATCCACCATCCATCGAGGATCGAGAGATTGAGTCCTCCATTCAGCGCCGCTTTCATTCCGCTTGTTCCGCTGGCTTCGCGGGGAGGAACCGGATTGTTCAGCCAAATATCACAGCCGGAAATAAGTCTTTTGGCAATTTCAAGATCGTATTCTTTAAGGATCACGATCCTTATTTGTCCCTGCATTTTTGATGCGAAGCACCTTATTTTTTCGATGATGTTATTGGAGAATTCATCACCGGGATGGGCGCGGCCGGCGAAGATCAATTGCAGTTTTTTGTAGCCGATCTCTTTGAGTTTATCGGAATTGTGGAAGATCAAAGCGTGTCGCTTATAGGGAACAAATCGCCTGGCAAAACCAATCGTAAGCACGTCTTTGGAGAACAGATCGTCTTTAACCACTGTTTTAAACGGAAATAACTTTCGCTGTTTATTTATCCAATCCACCAGCTCTCTTTTTTGCGCGGAATGCGCCTTTTCCAGTTCTTCTGATGGCAACGACTTTACGGCTTTAGAGAAAACTTTTGGCTTATTTTCCCATCCTTTAAGATGCTTATTGAAAACGTTCTGAACTTGATCGCCTACCCATCGCTGATAATATATGCCGTTGGTGATATTTTCAAACTCAACTTTCGGGAACATATTTTTGCATATCTGATTATGCCGCGCGGAAACACTGTTGGATCTTCTGCTCATGTTTAACGCCAGCTGTGTCATACAAAGGCGCTCTTGCGTTGCGTATTGCTTAATATCCGCAGGCATCATCTTGCCAAGTGTCCGATAAGCCAGATCATAATCGAAATAATCATGTCCGGCCGGAATCGGAGTGTGCGTCGTAAAAGTACAACAGGGTCTTACTTTTTCAGGATCGTAAGAATTTTGGCGCAATAGTTCCAGAGTTAAAGTGACAGAATGGCCTTCGTTCATATGATAACGCGAAATATTATCGTACCCAAGTGCTTTGAGTGCCCGCATTCCACCGATCCCAAGAATTACCTCTTGGCATAATCTTGTATATCCGTTGGCGTCATATAAATATTTCGTAATATTTCTATCCCATTGGCTATTTTTCTTAGTGTTGCTGCTCAAAAAAAATAGCGGCAGTTTACCTTTTTTTCCTTTAATATCCATTTGCCAAATTACCAGCTGTACTTGGCGGCCTTCAATCTCAATTGACACTGTCTCTTTTCTTCTTTTCATGAAACAGGCCGGATCAAAACTCTTTTTTGGATCATTGTCAATATGATAAATAAGGGAAATGCCAACAACATTTGCTCCTAGATCAGCGCACGATAAAAGCGTATCCGCCGCCAGAACTCCAAGTCCTCCCGCATAATTTGGAATTTTGTTGTTAAGTGCTATTTCCATTGAAAAATAGGCAATGCAGTTCTTTTTTTGTTTCACATATTTCTTTTAAAAGTTGATATTCCCGCCATGGTTATTATAACATAGGGCAGTATTTATTTCATTGTTTTGTTGATTCGCTTTAGAGCTAAAAGACCAGTGCAGGCCAAACTTGCTCCAGCACGGAATAGGCGCCTTGAAATCGGCATACGCGATTTTGAATAAATAATATTTGGTGGTATAATAATAGTGTTCACGAAAATACAAAAACGAATATACACTAAAAACTTTTCACTTAATTGAAGAGGGCTTTGGTGTAGTGCTTCACCTCAAAACAAAAAAGTGTCTGAAACAAAACCGATAAAAGTTTTAATGTTCGGATGGGAATTTCCGCCATATAACAGCGGAGGTCTTGGTGTTGCTTGCAGCGGACTAGCCAAGAATCTGGCAAAGAACGGAATTGATGTTATATTTGTACTGCCTAAGAACATTCCGGTGTCGTCCGATTTCATGAAAATAGTTTTCGCCGAAAAAAAGCCTGGAACGTTTTTCAAAATGCGAACGGTTGAAACGCTTCTGTCGGGTTATGTTGACCCAACGGGATACAATGCAATTTTGCAAAAAACCGTAAATCGAGAGGGAAAGTGCATTTATGGTGCGACGCTCTACGATGAAGTGCTTCGCTACAGTGAACTTTCGCGGGAAATTGCTCAAGATGAGGATTTTGATATTATCCATGCGCATGATTGGCTCTCGTTTCCTTCCGGCATTGAAGCCAGGCGGGTGAGTGGTAAGCCGTTGATCGTTCACGTTCATGCAACCGAATTTGATCGCGGCGGAGGGAAGGGTGTTAACCAAAAAGTGTATGATATTGAGCGGGAAGGATTGCACCAAGCAGACGGTATTATTGCCGTAAGCAATTATACAAAGAATATTCTGGTACAGCACTATGATATCAGTCCTCATAAAGTCAACGTTGTCCATAATGGCGTGGGCGAGGAAAATGTACTGGTTGACAAGGAGATAACAAACAAGCTGCATAATTTAAAAAGCAGTGGAACCAAGATAGTTCTTTATGTCGGAAGGCTTACACTACAGAAAGGGGTCGACTATTTCCTTAAATCAGCCGCGCAAGTTTTGAAATATGATAAAAATATCACTTTTCTTATTTCCGGATCCGGTGACATGGAAAAACAGCTGATCTGCATGGCGGCTGAGCTCGGAATATCCGACAAAGTGTTATTTACCGGCTGGCTAAAGGGCGCTGAGCTTGTTGAGGTGTATCGTGCGGCGGACCTGCTTGTTATGCCGTCTGTTTCCGAACCTTTTGGGCTTATTCCGCTTGAGTCGATGATGAACGGAACTCCCGCTCTGATCTCGAAACAGTCAGGAGTATCAGAGGCCATTTCCCACGCTCTAAAAGTTGATTTTTGGGATACCGATGAAATTACAAACAAGATATTAGCGGTTCTTAAAAACGATTCGCTTCAAGAACATCTTTCCAGCGAAGGCGAGCAAGAGGTAAAGAAGATCAATTGGCATGAAGCGGCCAAAAACTGCGTTTCAATATATAATAAATTTTGTTTTCAAACATAAATATGGCATCTGTCTGCTTCTATTTTCAGGTTCATCAGCCAATGCGCATAAAAAAATACCGCGTTTTTGATATTGGCAATGACCATTCCTATTTTAATGAGGGAACGGAAACAGATCTTAATAATAAATATATTCTCGAAAGGGTTGCCAGAAAATCATATCTTCCGACCAACAGGCTGTTATTGAAACTTCTGGAAAGACATCCGAGCCTTAGATTGGCATATTCATTTTCCGGAGTGTTCCTTGAACAGATCGAGCGGGATTTTCCCGAAGTACTTAAGTCTTTTCAAGAGCTGGTCAAAACAGGCAAAGTGGAGGTATTAAGTGAAACATACTATCATTCGCTGGCGTTTATTTATTCGCAAAAAGAATTCCGCAAGCAGGTTTATGAACATATGGAAATGATAAGACGGCTTTTTGGCGTTACTCCGCGAATATTTCGCAATACCGAGCTTATTTATAATAATGATATTGCGAAAACGGTAGAAACGATGGGATTTAAAGGAATACTGGCGGAGGGTGTCGGCAGGGTTCTCGACTGGAGAAGCCCGAATTTTATCTATAGTGCCAAAGGCGCAGACAAATGCAAACTTCTTTTGAAGAATTTTAAGCTTTCCGATGACATAGCCTTTCGTTTTTCAGAAAAAACCTGGAAAGAATACCCGCTAACAGCGCCAAAATTTGCGCGATGGATAAATGAACACAATGGAAACGGAGAATTGATCAATCTGTTTATGGATTATGAAACTTTTGGCGAACATCAATGGGAAGACAAGGGAATTTTTCTGTTCTTGGAAGCGCTTCCGGGTGCAATACTTGATCATCCGGACAACGATTTTGTCACCCCGTCCGAAGCCATTGAACGGTATCAGTCTCGTGAAGAGATTGACTTTCCCCATTTTGTTTCATGGGCCGATGAAGAACGAGATCTTTCCGCGTGGCTGTCCAATCCTCTTCAAGAAGACGCCCTGTCGAAATTATATGATCTCGAGGAAGAGGTGATCAACACACACAACCCTTCAATAATTCGTGATTGGAGA
>DAOUPS010000076.1 GCA_030626045.1 bacterium
AATTAGTTGGACTGTTCTTGATAAATATATTAAAAAATACAATAAGTTATCCAAAGATTATTCAGAAAAAGAAATAGAAGAATTGGGCATTATTATGGGCGATCCTAATTTTTATGCTTATTTTACGGTTTTTCAAGATAAAAAATTGATTTTTTTAGAAGACGAAAGAGAGTCTACTAAAAACGCTTTTATTACTGCCGGGATTCAAGTTTCGGACGGACTATCTGGCATTAATTGGGTTAAAAAATATTTAGATGTATTAAAAGCAACCCCTGAAATTTTACAGTCAGAAGCGTATTTTATTGTCGATGCAGACAAAGGTAAAAAAGAAATAAAAAACCACATAGAAGCGATGAAGGAAACAAAAGATAAAAATGGTTTTAAAAAACTTCAATATGATAATAATAACATTTTTATCATTCTTCTTCCTGAAAATAAAGCAGTAGAGTATCTTTTTGAAGAATATGATAATCATCTAGAAGAGTGTATTAGTAATATATGGAATTCTGATTTTTCCATTAAAAACGAAACTCCTTCTAATTTATGCAGAGTTGTTGGTAAAGCGAGAGTACAAAGTGCTTCAATTAAAACAAATACTAATGCAATTGATTTAATAAGCAATGAGCAAGATGTCAAAGATTTGTTTTGGAGAAAGGTTGACAGCAATGGATACAAAATTAGCTCTGATAATATTAAAACACTTAAAGCCCTTTTATAATTCATTTGTAAGCCATTGGACGACAAAAATTTTAATATATGTCCTAAACTTCAATTATAAAAAAATCAGATATTCAAGAAGCGCGCAGGTTTGACATGGAGTTTTTTGGATTTGAATATTTGGGGGGATGATATTTGTCAAAACTGGAAATGTAATCCAAAGATACAAACAACAATACACAAACAGTATCATTTTCTATCCAAAAACCATCCAGATTGCTCGGGATGGTTTTTGTATGCAAAAGAATGCTCTGCGAAGGAAGTAGTCCCACTAGGCCGGACCGTCGTTTTGGATCTTCTTAAAGTACAAATTAACGTCCCGGATCCATTTTCCGGCTTGGGGATCCTTACTGCATTGAGATCCGCATTTCCATAATACCATTTCTTGGGGCGTATCGACATCCGCATTAACCAGCCGTCCGAGGCGGCCGCCAACCGTGTCAATTGCGTCTTGAGGGTCGTCAAAACAAGTATGTCCGCCGCTTCCCATTCTGGGACGAATACCTCGGTATCCCCAATAATTAAAACAATCTTGACCGTTCAGGACCGGTACGCGCCTGCCGAAGTTACTTTCTTTTTTTGCGATTCCCACCAGAAATGCCGCGACAGTACGATCCTGCTGTGCAATAAGCGGTATCATGTCCTCCATTGGAGACTTGGCGAGAATTTTGCGAAGTTCATGTTCAAATTCTTCTGTTTTGAGATTATCAAAAGAAAGCAGTGTTTCAAGAACAAGCTCATCAAGTTTTTCATCGAATTGTCGTGTTATCGTGCTATCCTTGTTTTCCGAGGCCCGTGTTTGAGCCATAACCATCATTTTTGTTTGGTCAGCTTGCGCGTCAGCAAAGATACTGTTTATTTGATTAGCAGCGTTATGGTTAATTACAAAAATTGTACCGAACGTTAACATAAACAATGCAGCGCATGATGCCGTGAATGCCTTTGTGCGCAGAAATGAGCTTTGCCAATCAAATTCAAAAAATGATGATCTTTGAAATGACGGTAATGACAACTCAGGAAGATCATAAGAGGATTGCATGGAAAGCGAAGAAGATCGTTCTTTCGTTTTTTTTATGCGGCTAAAAAGCGTTTCTGATCTAATATCGGCCAGAAGCGACATTTTCTTCACTTTCAAAGTGGTCCAGCAGCCTTTTTTAACAGCCAGTTGTCTTTTGGCGCTAAAAGTATTTTTTTTAACTCCGTCAATAAAGAAATCTCTTTTATAGTTTGGAAAAAAAACAGTTTCTCCTTTCAAGGAGCTTTGCATCTTTCGTATTTTCTTTTCAGCATCAGCGCGATCTTCAAAAAGGCATCGAAAGTCAGGCTTGTTGTAGTTATCAGTGATACAAAAAAGTTTTCGTTTTAATTTCATGTTTTGTATTTAGCAGAGGAGTGGGTGCAAACTGAACAAGAAATTTCGTTATTTCCATTCTAATGCAACAAATTTACTTGTCAACTTGAATTTGCGTTTTTCAAGATCTGTTTATGGGATTAAAATGAATGGATACGTCGCTAACCCACTTTCTTACACTTTCAGGCGAATGTCCGGCGCAGGATCTTCCGCATTTCCACACGGTCATTTTTGAAGGAGTATTGAGATTATTTTTTTGAACGAGTTTTTGAAGCCGCTGGCCGACGATCTCGACTGCTTCTTCAGGAGATGAAAAACAGCTGTAACCGCCAGCAGTGGTGTTTGTTCTTCCTTTGAAACCCCAGTAATTATAGCACTCACTGCCATTCTTTTTTGGTGAATATATTCCGAACTTACTTTCCTTAAAGGCGATTCCAACGAGAAATGCTGCAACGGTTTTATCCTGCCGGCTGATAGTATCAACCATTGCCTCCATTGGAGTTCCTTTGAGAATGTTCTCAAGTTCTTTTTCCAATTTCGTGATCTCGGGTTTTTCTTCCAGCTCTGGTTTTTCGGGAAGCTTTTTATAAGTTGTACGGCATAGAGTCTCAATTTTATACGATTCAAGAGCCGGATTTGACACCGATATCAAAAGAGGCGTCTCACCACATATGATCTCTTCGACTGATGCTTCACTCTTTTTCTCTTTGGCAATTGCGCTGGCAAAAAATCCTCGTAAGTCTTGATATTTTACCAAATGGTTTTCGTATGCGATTGAAAGAGATGTTTTTTGAAAAATAATAAAAAAGAGGGAATAAAAAACCCCGCAAAGCAAAGTTGCGAGTGCCAGATAGCGAAAATAAGATCCTTTTGTATGTTTTTGTGACTTTCCCCCCGAACCATTCAGCTTAGCAACGAGCGCTACGCATCGTTTCATGCAGTCTGGTTACTGATTAGCTCCCCCTCATCCATCCGATCAAAGGCTTAACCAATTTCTGAAAAACATATTTTATTGTACATATCTCTAAATTCTTGTCAATAGGAAAAAAGCATGCTAGAGTAGTCTCTGTAAAAATGATATTTGGTTTGTTTGTGGGGCGTCAGTTTGTCTGTTACTCATCTGTTAGCAGGTAGAATAGGCATTGGAACTAAAAAGAAACAGTTTTAGAAAAAAACAGTTATTTGAAAGACTATTTAAATAAGTTTTGCCGCCATTGTCTAGTGGTTAGGACGCCAGGTTTTTCAGCCGGAGGCTGACCACCCTCTGGGTGGCATCCCGGGATAAGGGAAATAATTCCACATATAGAACTAGAGACATGTTTTACGTATATATCTTAAAAAGTACGAAGAAGAAATATTATTACATTGGTAGCACGGGAGATTTACGTAAGAGATTAGATGAACACAACAAAGGAAAGACAAAGTCAATTAAACATCTTGTGCCACTCGAATTGTCATATTACGAGGCATATAGGAGTAAAAGGATCGCACGTAAAAGGGAATTAGAATTAAAGAGAAACAGTTTTAAGAAAAAGGAGTTATTTGAAAGATTATTTAAGTAAATTTTGCCGCCATCGTCTAGTGGTTAGGACGCCAGGTTTTCATCCTGGTAACAGGGGTTCGATTCCCCTTGGCGGTACGACAATAACTGACACTTGTTAGCGTATACTCGCAATTATGTGTATATGCCAAACTGTAGAGAATGAAAACGCATCAAATAAAATCTGTCTATCTGTCTCATTAAGGTTGCGGTGAAGCTGGCCGACAAATACACGGAACAGAAATACAGTCAGTCTTTTGTTTTCTTCTCCTTTTGCTATAATTAAAAGCGTAATTTAATTAAGTCAAACCTGTGAATGAAAAATTTAAAAAAGGGCTAAAAATTGCCGGAATAATTGTTGTGGTAATATTACTTTACGGAATTTTTAGTTTATCTTTTAGCGGTGTTTCTCGTGATAAAGCAACACATAATTTTGGGGAAGGGCTAAGTGGTTTATCGCTGAAAACCGAATCAGCCAAGCCTTTCGATGTGGGCGAAAACAGATTTCATTCCGGGAATGATTCAATGTCTGCGCCGGCAATGGGAAAAGCAAGGACAGGAGCGTTAGCTGATTCAGAAGAGATGCTGGGTGGAGATAAGGGAATTCAAGACAAGCGAGTGATAAAAAACGGCAATCTTTCATTGAAAGTAGCGAAAACCGAAGATGCCGCTAAGAAAATTTCGGAAATTGCCGGATCTGAAGAGGGAGAAGTTTTTTCATCTAGCTTTTATGAAAGAGTCAGAGGCTCAAAGAGCGGAACAATGGTAGTGAAAGTTCCGGTTAACAAATTCGAAAAAACTTTGGAAGAAATTAAAA
>DAOUPS010000058.1 GCA_030626045.1 bacterium
ACCTCGCAAAGATACAATATATGGGATTCTTAGCATCATTGCAATAAATCCGCAAGGAATCCCAAAAAAGGCATGGATAAGATCATAATCCTTTTTTTTCTTCAATTGCTTCGCGAATTTCCACGCTTTCCACGAATAGCAAACCAGTTCTTTATTGGCTTGATAATGAATATTTCCACGTTTTTTTATATCGAGAAAATATATTGTAACGTTTTTGGAAAATTTTTCTTTTCGATGTTTACCGACCGACGATGTTATGAGATCCACTTTAATATCCCCAAAATTGGAAAGCTGTTTTAATAAATTGTATGTCGCTGTGGACGCGCCTCCGCCAAGCGGTGGAAACTCATAATTAAGGAGTAAGATCCTCATGAATATATCTTTTTACTTATGAAATTGATCACTTCGGCAATACACTCCTCAGGCGTTGCCTTGTCCGTTCTTAACTCTAGAGCCGGATTTTGCGGTTCGTCATACGGATCGGAAATACCCGTAAAATTCTTTATCTCTCCCTTTCGAGCTTTTTTATAAAGACCCTTTGGATCTCGAGCTTCACATACCTCAAGAGAAGCATTCACATATATTTCAATATAATTATTTACATTTCTTTGCAGTTCTTCGCGTTGCTTCTGATAAGGCGAAATAAATGAAGCTATAACACCCACCTCGTTCCTGGACAAAAGATTTGCCACAAAACCTATGCGCCTGATGTTCTCGTCACGATCTTCTTTTGTGAAACCAAGGCTCTTTGTGAGATTTTCTCTAACAACATCACCGTCAAGCCGTTCAATTTTGATGCCGTTTGTTTTAAGCACTTCAAACACTCCATCAGCGATAGTGCTTTTACCGGCGCCGGACAGACCGGTAAACCATAATACAAAACCTTTTTTATTCTTGTTCATTTTGTGCTATTTATTGACTAATGGATTGCTGGAATTGGCAAGCAATTCATAGATTTTGGAGCGAATTAAATATTTTGGTGGTTTCTGCTTATTTTTAATATAATTTCTCAATTTTGTGCCGCTGAAGCATATTCTGTCGGATTCATTGCATTCACCGATAAAACAATGGCATTGGCGAACAGTATCATAAACAACCTCGGGAAATTTGAGAATTTCAATTTCAATTTCATCTTTTGAAAAATCGTCAAATATATTTTGAGCTGCGTCCGGTTCATAGAAATCACCTACACCCGCGTGATCCCGACCTATAATGAAATGCGTACAACCATAATTTTTACGGATCAGCGCATGTAAAATTGCTTCGCGAGGACCGGCATAACGCATTTTTAACGGTAATATTCCTAACATGGACTTCTTGGCCGGATAATAACTGTCGATCAGAATTTTATAGCTGTTGATTATATATTTGTCTTTGAAATCATCACGTTTCTTCTTTCCAATAACCGGCTGTATCAATAGTCCATCGGTCATTTTAAGAGCTTCCTTTTGTAAAAATTCATGTCCTTTGTGAGGTACGTTCCGCGTTTGAAAAGCCACCACGCTCTTCCATCCCCTTCGATTGAATTCTGCCCGCATATCTTTCGGGGAGAAGCTGTACTCTGTAAATTTATTTTCTTTCCGTTCCAAAAATTCGATATTTCCTCCAACTAAATATTCTTTCATTTTAAGCACGTCAGCTACGCCGGGATGACTGGGATCAAGAGTCCCAAACACTTTTTTGGCAAAGTCGTTTTTGCTATATTTGTAGAACGAAATGTTCTTCAATATCGCAACCGGTCGATTACTTTTATCTACCAGAAGAATGGATCTGTAGTTCTTTAATCTTTTCCTGTCGTCTTCACTCACATCAAGCACGATCGGAATTGGCCATACAACACCGTTGGACAAGCGCATATCGTTCACAACACACATAAAATCATCTTTGTGCAAAAAACCGCTAAGAGGAGAATATACGCCTTGGGCAATATTCTTTATATCTTGAGTGAGATCTTCGTCTATTATAAGCCTGTTGTTTTTCCGGCCTAGTTGAATGATCCTTTTGGAAATATCTCCTTCGTATATATTATTTATTAATACGCCACCGTGTGGTTTGATCATTGATTGTTTTGTTGTTCTTGAATAATTACTTTAAGTATTTCTTCATGCAGAATGCCGTTACTCGCGACAATTCCAAATTCGTTCTTCGGCTCAAATTTGTTGTAGAGCAATGGTTTCCCATCAGTTCCGGTAACCATTCCTCCGGCTTCAGTTAAAATTATTTGAGGAGCACAGCTGTCCCACTCGCTCATTTCCACACATGTATTAAAAAATAGATCAGCTTCGTCTTGGGCAATTAAACACATTTTAACGCCAGTGCTTCCAGCCTGTACATAATTCTTCAACCCCATTTTTTTCGCGTGAACCGCATCTTCTTCGCTTAAATGGTTTCGACTTACGACTAGGCGGCCTTCTTGTAATTCACTAACTGAAGAGACGTGCAGTTGTTTGTCAGCTCCATTATCAACACAAATAAATGAGCCCTTCCCTTTCACAGCATAGCATAATTTTTTGTGAGCAGGCTGATACACAACGCCCATAATAGGCTCTCCATTTTTGGCCAGTCCAACCATAATTGAAAATTCTCCGGTTTTTTGGATAAAGTCCTTGGTACCGTCAAGCGGATCAATAATCCAAACATATTCGTGCTTGAGCCTTGTCTTGTCATCAACCGTTTCTTCAGAGAGAATCCCAAAATTGCTTATTTGGCTAAGACCGTCAATAATTATTTTTTCAGAAGCAAGATCAGCTTGCGTTACAGGGCTATTGTCTTTTTTATATTCCACTTTTGGAGAATCATAAAAGTCCAGCGCGGCCTCTCCGGCTTTTCTGGCAAGGCTAATTAATTGCTCAACATCCATCATTTTTTTCCACATCAATTTGTAATTTCAAAAACTCATAATACTCCCCGTTCCCTTCCGATTCCGTCGTGTATTTTTCAATAACGGCTTCCTTTGCTTTCTTGCCAATCGTTTTTCGCAATTCTTCATTTTCGATCAAGTTCACGATCTTTTCCTTCCATTCTTCGTTATTCATTGCCAGAAATCCGCTAACGCCGTTTTCTATCGCTTCCTTGAATGTCTGATTGTCAAAAGCAATTGTGGGAACACTGACAATGCCGGCTTCAATAAATTTTATCTCGCTTTTGGCCCGGCAAAAGTCATCGTCTTCCAGCGGAATGAGATTGATATCAATATTCGCGATATTGGTAAAATGCCGGTCCATCGGAACAAAAGAAACTTGCTCTATCTTATCGCGCACTTGATCAAATTTTTCGCTTATTCCAAGCGGTCCGGCAATAAACAATCTCATGTTGCTATATTCTTGCAATAGTTCAATGAGAACATTCTCGATCGTCGCGAAATCTCTGTCATGTCCGGGAGTTCCGCTGAAATATCCCAGCTTTATAATATTTCTGTTGCTTTTGTCTGCTAATCGGAGCGCTTTTTGCGCGTCTTCAACTTCTGGCTGTGATAACTTATTTTTTGACACGAAAACTTGCTTTCCCTTTTCTCGTAATTTCTGCGCGAGAAATGCCGTTGACGCCACGCAATGAGTTACATATTCATCATTGATGATCTCTGATCCGATCCCATTCTTAATTTGCCTGCGTTCAAGCTCATTGATGTTCTTATAATAATCAGTTTTATGCAAATGGCGCGGTTCGTAATTCAAGTCATCGGTTTCAAACAAGATCGTTTTATTTTGTTTTTTTATAGACTCAATAAACCGTTCTATCCTATTATCAAATATGGTTCTGTGAAAAATAAATACTTTGAATGTTTTGGCAAATGACAACAGTTCTTTATTATCCTGAACGACCACTGAAGCTTTGATATCATGCAAATTAAGTTCTTCCGCTTGGTTATGGCATCGATAGATCGCGCTCCTGCCTACTCCTCCGGTAACAAACAAGACATCTCCGGGTTCAACCGGTTTTTTTAACATCCTAAAGGCATCCATAATTTTTTTCGTACCGCTTCTCAAACCGTCTCTTTTGATCGAGTCAATCGCCTTCCCCACTCTTCCGATCCAAATGCCCATACTTGAATATTAATTATTAACTTTAAAATAGCCCTTATACCAATCAATGAAGTTTTTGATCCCGTCATCAATTTTCGTCGTTGGCTTCCAACCGAGCTTACGCAGCTTTGATATGTCCGCGACAGTCGAGGGCACATCGCCAGGCTGCATCGGACGCATATTCTTTTTTGCCTTTTTTCCCAGATTTTTTTCAATTACTTTAATGAATCTCATTAATGATTCTTCTTTGTCTCCTCCGATATTCATTATTTCATAATCCAGATCGGCATCAAGAGCAGTGATCGTCCCCGAAACAATGTCGTCAATGTAAGTAAAATTCCGGCTCATTTCGCCATGATTATTCACGTTGATCGGTTTATTCTCAAGTATATTCTTTGTGAATAAGAACAGCGCCATGTCCGGGCGCCCCCACGGTCCATATACCGTAAAATACCGCAAGCCCGTTGTTTTAAGCCCGTAAATATGGCTGTATACGTGGGCAATAAGCTCGTCCGCACGCTTAGTCGCCGCATAAGGAGAGATCGGCGTATCGACCCTGTCCTCCTCGGAAAAAGGCACTTTTTTATTATTGCCGTAAACGGATGAAGAAGACGCATACACAAAATTTTTGATCTTGTGCTTCACTGACAGATCCAGCAATACGATTGTCCCCATTACGTTCACTTCCTCATAAAGCATAGGATCTTTCAATGAGTTTCGCACTCCCGCCATGGCCGCAAGATGAATGATCTTGTCGATCTTCTCCTTTTTGAACATTGATCCGCAAAAGTCGACATCTTGAATATCACCCTCATAAAGTTCAAAATCATATCCGTCCAGGAAGATATTGATGCGGTCGTGTTTAAGTTGTGGATCATAATACTCATTGAAGTTATCAATGATCACAACGTCATCGCCGCGATCCATAAGCTTTTTCGCAATGGCACTGCCGATAAAACCGGCTCCTCCGGTAATAAGGATCTTCATATTTTTGTATCTTTTAGCTTTTAAAGCTTTTAAGCTTTAACTTTTCCATTATACACAAAACACGTTTTTTTGCACGTGCTTAACCGGCACAAGCGGTTTAACCGCTTAAAACGGAACTCGAATTTCAGTCCTTTCCGGCAATACAACTTTTAAATTAATCACAGCCGGATTCAGCTTTTCGAGCTCCTTAATTGGAATATTATACTTGTTTGCGATTTGAACTAAAGACATTCCATTTTCCACAGGAAGTTTAACCTCAAGCTTTTGCCCGGGAAAAATTTTTCTTGGATCCTTAATTTTGTTTTGTCTCTGAATCACTCCCATAATGTTCAAAGCAGAAAAATTAAATCCGGAATCTATATTTTTTGCCTGCGATTTTATTTTTCGAGCAACTACCAAAAGACCTTCCCCTTTTCCTATTGTGTGTGCAAAAAGAGATGTCTTTAATTTTGGAGTCTTGATCGAATCAAATTGCAGCGCTTTAGCCGCAAACTTTTCGGTTAGGCTGTATTTTTCAATCACATCCAGAACCGCGTAAAATTTCTCCGGGTAGTTTAAATTCTCCAGTGAATCACGAAGTTTTTCCATTTTCGCTGAAACCGAAGAAGGTATCTTCAAGGTTTCGCCGACGACAATGCGATCATCGACCATCCCGCTGGCTTCTTTGATCTCTTCGACAGTTAATCCATACATTTTTGATATTTTTGTAAGATTCTTATCGCCCTTTCTGATCTTATGCTCAAAATATGGTCTGGAGATAAACTCGTTTATCCTCTCTTCTCTCCATGCAAGATAATCATCATAATTCCTCTCATTTTTGTTTGTGCGAAATTCAGCGTATCTATTAGTGTATCCTCCGTTGTAATCGGCCAG
>DAOUPS010000048.1 GCA_030626045.1 bacterium
GGATAACTACGATCTTGTCTTAGATACGACAAAGTTGAATATTCAAGAGGTTTTTTTGAGGACGATCAGCTTCATCAATAGGAAGATTGTTTCCAAGCCAATTTTTACCTCAAATGGTTCCTGCTTAGCGGGATAAATCCTAATTTTTGTCAACTAAATGTCCTTTATTAAAAAAATTCAGAATTTTTCTTTCCATAACAAGCTTTTCTCTAAAGGAGACAAGATCGTTGTCGGAATTTCCGGAGGTCCTGATTCTGTTTGTTTAGTGAGAGCTTTTTTAAGTTTAAGAGATAAGCACTCTCTGGAACTGTCGCTGATGCACATAAATTATGGTCTGCGAGGCAAGGATTCCACGGAAGATGAAAGATTTGTGAGAAATTTTGCAGGCCGGCATTTGTTGAGTTTGAAGGTGGTTAGGTGCAAAAATTCTCGAAATACAGAAAATCTTGAGAATACTTTAAGAAAGTTTCGCTACCAAGAGCTTGAAAAAGAAAGGAAAAAAAAGCAATATGATCTGGTCGCAATCGGGCACACGCTTGACGACCAAGTAGAAACGTTTTTAATGAACATGATGCGTGGAGCGGGATTGGAAGGCCTTAGCGGGATGCGGTTTTGTCGGGGAAATATTATCCGTCCATTGTCAGTGGCAACGAAAGAGGAAATTATTAGATATCTTAAATATATCAAGCAACCGTACAGAATTGACAAAAGCAACTTTGATTTGAGGTTTACCAGAAATAAAGTGCGCGCGAAACTTATTCCGTTAATTGAAAAAGAATTTAACCCAAATTTTAAAAAAACGATCTTTTGTTTAACGGAAAACATAAGACGAACAAATAATGTTGTTGATGAATATTTAGAAACAACGTACAATAGGATTGTCCGGAAGCAAAAAATGGGACTTTCCGTCGATATAGGTTGTTTAAAAGAGCTTTCGGATGGAGTTCAAGCGTTATTATTCAGGAAGATCATTGAATATTTAAAAGGAGATAAGAATGAATTGAGCGGTTTACACTTTTTTGAATTTCAAAAAATTATTAAAAGCACGAAATCCAAGATTCAAAGATGCGAATTTTTGGGAATTGTGATTGAGAAGAGACATGATAAAATAATGTTCGCATCGCAGAACGATAACTTATAACTTAAATCTTTTCTATGAAAAAAATCGGGAAAATTATTCTAATTGCAATATTTGTTTTTCTTGTTTTTTCAGGTCTGGTGACCCTTTATACTGCTGATATTGAAAAAATAGAAAAAGTTGATCTTTCGACTGTTGTGTCGCAGATAAATGAAGATAAAGTAAAAAGTATCCAAGTCTCGGGAAGTAAACTTAAGATCGAACTGCACGACGGCACAAAAGAGCAATCAAGAAAAGAAGCAGAGACATCTCCTACAGAAACATTTACCAATTTTGGAGTAGAGAAAAGCAAACTTCAAAATGTTAAGATCGAAATTAAAGACACATCCGGTGCTGATCTATGGCTAACGGTGATCTTGCCGTTTCTACTGCCGTTTATGCTGATAGCATTTTTCATCTGGTTTTTAATGCGTCAAGCGCAGCGTGGCAATAATCAAGCAATGATGTTTGGTTCATCGCGTGCCAAGATGTTAACTCCAACAAAAGACGGGAAAGACAGAATAACATTTAAAGATATTGCCGGAGCAAAAGAAGCCAAAGAGGAGCTTCATGAAATAGTGGAATTTTTAAGTAATTCAAAAAAATTCTTTCAGCTTGGTGCGCGTATCCCGCGCGGAGTTTTATTGCTCGGACCTCCCGGAACGGGAAAAACATTAATGGCAAAAGCGGTTGCCGGAGAGGCTAAAGTTCCGTTTTTTACGATCTCAGGATCAGAGTTTGTTGAGATGTTTGTGGGTGTGGGAGCGTCTCGTGTGCGGGATCTGTTCAAACAGGCCAAGAAAAACGCTCCATCGATCGTGTTTATTGATGAAATTGACGCTGTCGGGCGCCATCGCGGCGCCGGACTTGGAGGAGGACATGATGAACGCGAACAGACATTAAATCAGATACTGGTTGAAATGGATGGTTTTGACACTAATACTAACGTTATTGTAATTGCCGCGACAAACCGGCCTGATATTCTTGATCCGGCACTGCTTCGTCCCGGGCGATTTGACCGCCGCGTTGTTATTGAAAATCCTGATATAATTGAGCGCGAAGCGATTCTTAAAATTCATATCAAAGGAAAGCCGCTAAAAAAAGATATCGATCTTCGCCAAATTGCAGAACGGACTCCGGGTTTCTCCGGCGCTGATCTGGCAAACCTCGTCAATGAAGCCGCGATTCTTGCCGCACGAAGAAATAAAAAAGCGACAGGCATGCAAGAATTAAGAGAGGCGATTGAAAAAGTGCTTCTCGGCCCGGAACGCCGAAGCCACGTTCTGTCCAAGGAAGAAAAAAAGATCATTGCTTATCATGAAGCGGGACACGCGTTAGCGGCAACGTTGCTTCCAAAAGCAGACCCGGTGCAAAAAGTATCGATTATTTCACGCGGGCATGCCGCCGGTTATACGCTTAATGTTCCGAAAAGTGACAGGTCTCTCCATTTTCGTTCTTATTACCTTGATCAAATTTCTGTTTTGCTGGCGGGATATGTAGTCGAAGAGATGATCTTTGGAGAAGTAACAACTGGCGCGTCAAATGATCTTGAAAAGGCGACCGAAATTTCGCGAAAACTTGTTACAAGATTTGGCATGAGTAAATTAGGTCCAATGACATTTGGTAAAAGTGAGGAAATGGTATTTTTAGGGAAAGAGATCCATGAACAGAGAAATTACTCGGAAAAAACCGCGGAAGATATTGACGAACAAGCCAGCCATCTTATAAAGAACGCACATGATCGGGTCAGCAAAGCACTTGCTGAGAACAAGGATACTCTGAAGCGAATAGTCCGGGCGCTTATTAAAAAGGAAACGCTTGAAAAGGAAGAATTTGATAAGATTGTAGCAGGTGAAGAAATGGAAAATGATGTTGAAAGCGGCGATGAAAAGCAGAGAGAGAATAACAGCGAAAATAATAAGAAAGGAGAAAAGAAAAAAAGAAGCGAGTAAGTTTGTCAGATCAGGCTTGTTTTATAAAGGGACTGTTTCCGAATATCATCATAATTCGCAGCTTTGAAAGGATTTGTCTCATCTGTCTTGAGTGGATGCCAAGAGACTAATTACACAACAAATCTAATAAGTAAATTATATACGACTATTACATATGGCAGTGCTCCGCGCTACAATGTGTAGTTTTTGTTTTTAAGGGATGAATCAAATGATCATCGGTCTTGTCGGTGAGACAGGGTCTGGTAAAGATACCGTAGCTGACTATCTTCATGACAAATATGGCGCAAAGCTGATGAGATTTGCCGATCCCATAAAAAGTACGCTGTCAATATATTTTGACAAGCTTTCCAAGGCAGATCAGCAATGGTTTTATCATGTGTTTAGACAGCGATTCGGAGAGGATATTTTGTGCCGTGCGATGAAGAAGCATCTTGAACGTGAAACTGCGCAGCTTGTAATAATAAATGGCCTTCGAATGCCTTGTGATTACGATTTTATTAAAAGTTATCCACACGCGAAAATATTATATGTAACTGCTGATCGGAAAATACGCTGGCAGAGGGTGGCAAGCCGTGGAGAAAAAACCGATGACAATGTCCCTTTTGATAAATTTGAAGAACTTGACATGAAAGAAACAGAGGTACATATTCCTGAAATTGGCAAGAAAGCCGATAGAACGATTGTAAATGAGAAAGACCTGGAATATCTGCTTTCAGAGGCGGATAAATTTATGGAGGGATTGGAAACTGAAAAAAAGCAGATTTAAAAAGAGAAACACAGGATTGATTTTTGCCAACGAAGCTTATAAATAGAGACATAAAAAATGCAAAGCAAAAAAGCAAAAAAGACGCGCTTAAGTTGGGATGAAACATTTATGAATTTGGCGCTTTTAGTTGCCAAACGCACAGCTTGCAAATTTCACGAAACAGGCGTTGTTTTTGTGGACGAACGGAAAAGGATCATTTCAATGGGCTATAATGGTCCCACTGAAGGAGATCTGCATTGCATTGAAGTTGGGTGCGTAAAAGTCGATGGCGATCCTAAAACAGGAAAACTGTACAGATGCCGGGGTGCTCATGCCGAAATAAACGGCATTATTAACGCGCAGGACACGCGAAGGCTGCGGGGAGCTACGGCGTATTTGGTTCTTTTCCCATGTTACGATTGCATGAAAGCGCTCAATAACGCTGGGGTAAAAGAAATTGTTTACTATGAAGAATACAAAAGGATTCAAACAGGCGGCGAAAAATTTGAAGAAGAAGACGAAGCCTATGATTTGGCGAAAAAAAGAGGAATTAAGATCAGAAAATATAAAGGGGGGATCTACTGCAGCCATGAAAAACAAGCTCAGTGCGATTGTTAAAAGATGACTGGATAAGACATAAATAAAAGTGCGAAGATTATTTTAGTGATAAGACGGACGAGAAATGCAAGTATAATTATATGGGAAAAGTATTAAAACTAAATGAAATTAATAAATTTATAAAACCTTACTCCTCTGTTTCTGCCGGCGGTTTTTTTGATTTATTACATGTTGGCCATGTTCGTTTTTTAAAAAAATGCTCTAGATTTAAATATCCTTTAGTGGTTAGTATAATGTCTGATAAATATGTAAGGTCTATGAAAGGAGGGCGGCCAATTCAAAATCAAAATGATAGAGCTGAGATTATTGCTTCGCTAGGCTTTGTTGATTATGCTGTAATTATGAACTTACCATCTTATGATTTTAAATATTTGAATAGATTAAAACCTAATATATATATATTTTCTAAAGAAAATCTTGAATTTAGATTAAATAAAAAAAGAGAAATTGAAAGTAAATACCCTAAGACAAAAATTATTTTCTTGCCCACGCAATCTAAAAGAATAAGCACTTCATTATTGGAACAAAATATTATTGAAAAAAAACTCAAAGAACTAAAAGATCCAATCAAATTTGAAGTATACAAAACCGCTGCCCAAAGCAATATTGAAATAGGTAATATTGGGACATTGATAGTTTATAAAAATAAGATTGTAGCAAAAGCTTGTAATACCAGCGAAGAACACGCGGAAATGCGTGCTTTAAAAATCGCAAAAAGAAAAAAGATTCCTCTTTCTAAATGTAAAATATATTCAACTATACCGCCGTGCAAATTATGCGCTGAAAAAATAGTTCAACATAAAATCAAAGAAGTTTATTATATGAATACATGTTTCAAAGGCGAAGGATTAAAATTTTTAGAAAAAAATAATACTAAAATATTAAAATATAATTAATTTATAGGTATGCAAAAACAACATCCCGAATATCAATACTTAGATTTGCTTCAAGACATCTTGGACAACGGCTCCAATAAAGAACTTTTTTTTACCCCGGAAGTTCTACAGCAATATAAGGATAGAGGTGTTGAGCCGCCCTACATCCGTTCAGTTTTCGGCAGGCAGGTTCGTTTTGATCTGTCAAAGGGTTTTCCGCTTCTTACCACTAAAAAAACTTTTATCCGCGGCATTATTGAGGAACTGCTTTGGTTTTTAAAAGGTGATTCCAATGTTAAATATTTAGTTGATCGCGATGTTCATCTTTGGGATGAATGGGCGCACAAAAAATATCATAAATATTGCTTGGAAAATTGTCCTGAAAAGGATATATCCCAAGAAGAATTTATTAACAAAATAAAAGAAGAGCCGAAAGACAGCGAGTTTGTAAAAAAATGGGGAGACCTGGTTACGATTTACGGCAGAATGTGGCGAAAATGGCCGGCCAGCGATGGTCGAGAAATTGATCAGCTCGGCTGGGTTATTGATGGATTAAAAGACAAGCCTTTTCGTAAGTCTTACGTTGTGTCCGCTTGGAATCCGGATTTTATTTACGCCATGGCCTCGGAAAAAAATAAGAATGAAGTTCCGCCTTTTTGCCATACTACTTATCAATTTGCAGTTACTCACGGAAATAAATTAAATTTAGGACTGTATCAAAGAAGCGCCGACGTGTTTTTGGGCGTGCCTTTGAATATAGCGAGCTACGCTTTGCTTTTAATGATGGTTGCCCAGACAACCGGACTGGAAGTCGGAGATTTCGTCCACACTTTTGGCGATGTGCATACTTATTCCAACCATGTTGATCAGATAAAAGAACAGCTGTCCCGCGAGCCGAGAACATTTCCGATCATGAAATTAAATCCGGAAATAAAAGATATTGATGATTTTAAATATGAAGATTTTACTTTGGAAGATTATGATCCACATCCGGCTTTGAAAGCGGAGATTGCCAATATTGGAGGGTACTAGAAGTTAGAAGTTAAAAGTTCAAAGTCAAAAGTTAAAGATTTAACGTTAAAGGTTAAATTATGATCTCAATAATAGCCGTGATTGGCAAAAACAGGGAAATTGGCTGCAATAACAAACTGCTTTGGGATATTCCCGAAGACATGGAAAGATTCAAAAGAATTACAACTGGACGCACGGTAATAATGGGAGACAGAACCTATGAATCAATTGGACGTCCGCTTCCCGAGCGCGAAAATATTGTAGTAACTCTTGACGAAAATTACAAA
>DAOUPS010000118.1 GCA_030626045.1 bacterium
AGAGGGGCTTGAGATAGAAGCAGAAGATGGTGCGGCTTTTTATAAAGACTTGATAGAGATAATTAAATTAGTACAAAGAGAAGGGAGAGATCAATTTGACAGAATAATAGAAAGTATTCCGATTATTCCGGCGTTGAAAAAATATCAAAAATTGAAAGAACAGATCATTACAAAAAATAATTTAAAGGTGCTTGAAACCGGTAATTTTGTCAGGCCGACATTAGGTAATTGGATAGATGATTATATTCAGCGCAAAGGAGCGCAAAGCCATGACAATATTAAAAGAAGCGACTATTTGTTCAATTCCGCAAACGGACAAAAACTTTCAATCGAAGAAAGAAAGAAAATGGGAAAGATATTGGAGTCGTATGATAATGATAGCGTACTCAATATTCATACTGAAGACCACGAAGTAGTTTTTCCGGAAGGATACCAACCCAAGAAGGTAAAAAAGAAGATTCGCAACAACACAGAGAAAGATAAAAATAATAAAAGAACACAGAACGCTTTGAGCGCTATGCGAAAAGAACACAAGATCGATGATGCAGAAGATCCTCTTAAACAGTGGAAAAACCGGAACTTGCAAACCATAGAGAAGAAAGATGCGCCCGTTTGGCATGATCAAAAAGGCATAGAAAAAACACCGAAGAGTCTGCCAACTTATTTTAGTCAACAGAAAATTGGATGGTTTGGAAGAAAAACCGGTGTTGATGATATGGAAAAAGTTGGAATTGAACGTGTTTCATCACAACAACGAAAGAACCAATACGATCCATACCCACAAAAAAACAAAGAGCGGAAGACGAAGCAAAGAACGATAATAAGAAATTATCGAGAGGTTGGTAATGCACAAAAACCAAAGGCGAAGCACATTATCGATTTAAAAGAGATAGTCTAGCCGGAACGGTCACATGCCGGGAGCAGTCCCACAATGGGATTGTTTCCAAACTAGCTTCGTTAGCAAAAATTATGAACTTTAATGTCCCACAATTTATTGAAGTCGAGGATAAGATTGCTTTTCAGTTAACTGCAAAGCAATTGGGGTGGTTTGCTTTGGGTGGGATAGTAATGTTTATTACATGGCAATTTACCACTAACGCTGCATTTATTGTTATCTCAATAGTTGTCGGAGTTGTTTGTGCCATGTTTGCATTTTTTAAGCCGTCCGGAATGACACTTTTCGGATTTTTTGCCAACGGTTTCCGATATCTTACAAAACCAAAAGTAATGATGTGGCAGAGAGAGGTAAAAAAAGAAAGCAGAATAAAAAAGGATGCGGCAGGACCAACAGGAAAACAGCGAAGAATGAATCGGTTTATGAAAAAGAAGGCTCTTCAGGAAGCCGACGATCTGGCGGATATCTTGGATAAACAAAGCAGAATATAAACAGAGACTATTCCCAATAAATTATTAATTGAACTTATGGGACTTTTCGGATCACAAAATTCTTCATCAAAGGGACAGCAAAAGTTATTTAGTATGCAGGAGCATCTCAGTGTTGCTGAGATCAAGGATGGAGTAGTAATATTGAAAGATGGATCGCTCAGGACCGTTTTAGCGGTTTCCTCTATTAATTTTGATCTAAAATCAAGCACAGAGCAGGAAGCAATTATTTATGCTTATCAAAGATTTCTTAATGCGCTCGATTTTCCGCTGCAAATTCTTGTCACAACGCGTAAATTTGATATTAAGCCGTACTTGCAAATGCTTGAGTGGCGGAAGGAAACAGAACAAAACCAGCTTTTACGCGACCAGATAGATGATTACATGAAGTTTGTGAAGGAGCTCGTAGATATATCCAATATTATGTCGAAGCTATTTTATGTTGTCGTTCCTTTTTATGTAATTAGTTCAAAAAAACACGGCCTTTTATCGCGAGTTTCTGCTTCAATAAAGCCTCGGAAAGAGATATATCATAGCCGGGAACAATTTGAAACATATAAAAATCAATTGTTTCAACGAGTTGAAGAAGTAAAAAATGCTTTATCCGGTGCCGGTGTGCGAATGGTGCCCCTTAATACGCAGGAGCTTATTGAAATGTATTATAATTATTATAATCCATCAGAATTCGAGCACATCACAGTGCCGTCATTGCGCGAACTTGACATAGAACGAAGCTAATTTCAAAGAGTAATACTTATTCTAATGCCAAACTTATTTGAAAAACTAATTCCAAAGAAAGGCCAACAACAATCACAGTCTCCCGAAAAAGAATACTCAGATGATCTTTTGGAAAAAGAACGTTTGTATAATGAAGGATTGGCAAAGGTTCTTGACCTGATCGCGCCTTCGGCTGTTGGCGTTTCAAGCTCGTATATACAGATCGGAGATGTATACTGCCGCACATTATTTGTAGCGGCTTATCCAAGATCGCTTACAATAGGGTGGCTCAATCCTGTTGTCGGCATGGACTTGCCAATGGATATATCAATGTTCATATATCCTGTTGACACAGGCGTAATTTTAAAGAAACTGCGTAAAAAAGTAACTCAAATCCAGTCAGAGATGAATATTGAAGAGGAAAAAGGGCTGACTCGTGATCCGATCTTGGAAATGGCTTACCATAATGTTGAGGCACTGCGCGATCAACTGCAAGAAGGAGTTGAACGTTTTTTTAAGTTCGGGCTTTATTTTAATAT
>DAOUPS010000038.1 GCA_030626045.1 bacterium
TCTTGGAAATTGTTGGAAGAAGCACAATTGTCAAGGCATAGAAAAGGTAGTAAGGAATGCGTCCCACCGTTAAGGCGCCGTTGTAAATTCCGGTAAGGTAATCATTGTGAAGCAAGGCTTTAACCATATATAGATCAATGGTTATCATAATTTCGTAAAATAACATAAATAATGTTATCGGCCAGGCGTAATTAACAAGTTTTTTCCAGTTGAAACTTCCTTCGGATATTTTCGGATATTTTTTCGAGATCCAAAATCGATCGACTCCCCATGCTATCAAGAAAACCAAAAAACGGCGCAACAATGTAGCCGGCAATCGATCCTTCCACTTTGAAAAAATATGCCAGTCCAATAATGAAAATCACCTTGGCAACAGAGCGAACAGTTTTAAGAATAGCCTGGATATTGAATCTGTGAATCCCTGTAAAATAGTAAAAATAAAAAGAAGCGGCGGCAAAAGCGGGAATAATAAGGGAAGAAAGCTGGAAAAGGGAAGTGAGTGTAGTATCTCCCAGCAATTTGGCTATCAGCGGAGCTAGCAGGAAGAAGACAACCGTTACAAGGCCGATCAAAATGATCTGAAGAAGCATAGTCTGCTTCTTGATGACATTGATCATTTCCGGACGAGTTTCAAATATCTCGCTCAAATACTTGCTCATGGCAGTGGGAATGCCATTGCCAATCAGAACTATGACCATAGTGGTAAGCGTTACCACCAGCCCGTAGCGCCCGTAATCGGCCGGACCCAAAATCCGCCCCACGCCTGAGTGGACAATATACCCGGAGATATTAAAAATAATCTCCGAAACAGTTAACCAAAAAACCGATCTTACGATATGCTGTCTTGACATAAATCTTATTTCATGTTAGTATCAGATATTGAGCTGGAACTGTTCCAGTTTAACATAGTAGCTTGAAAACTCAATGAAAGATTGGAGAAGGAAAATGATAAAAGATATCAAAGAAGAGGAAGATTGGTATAGGATCGAATATTCTCTTTTATCAATGCCCAGCAGTGAAATTTGCTGTAAGTGCGATTCTGAAACAGACTGTTTCAAGCAAGAAGTAATGGGAGAACCGCTCAGAATAACGAATATCAAAACGGGAAAGTCTCTCAAGGCTGATTCAACTCTTTTCAAAAAAATGATCGAGAAACTGAAAAAAGCAGAGGAAAGAGTTTATTGTGATCGTTGCAGTATGATCAAACTAAGACGAGATATAAACAAGGCTTTAGCTGAATCATACAGAATAACGAAAAAAATGGAAGATGAGAAATCGTTCCATGTTTAACAATTTTGAGAAATAAAAACAGGAAAGGAAGGTTAAAATGGTAACTAATTGTTTTCTTGCATCAGTGCCAATGCTGACTATGTTCGCTCTTGTTACTCTCTTGCTTCTTATTAACAGAGAAACAGAAGCTCGTGCAGCGGCAATGATAGGCCTTGCAAGTGGCGCATGGACACATCTAGGAATAGGCCTTGCCTACTCTTCGGATCATGTTATATTCTGGTGGATGCTTACTTTCTCTATTGTCTGTGTATTAATAATATTAATTCTGAGAACAGCTGACAACTATTTAAGAGGAGGAGGAAAATGACAGACGTTCTTAATATAACATTAGCGTCACTAATTCCAATGATGGCCATGGTGATCTTGAGTTTTTGCTTAATGGTTCACGAGAGTAGGAATGCTATAACAGCACTGGAAATAGGAGTCGGGGTGAGTATATGGGAATATTGCGTTTTAGCACTTGTTCCTTTTCCGGATCCAAATCTTTCTTACGTAATGATTGCTCTTCTCATTGCGTATGTTTTTTCTCTAACAGGCCTGATAGGTATGCATCTTAAGTGGCCTGCCAGTTTAGAGGTGGAAAATGACAATTGCTGCCAATAGTGGCAATAACCATTGTTTGAGGTATTTTGTTCACATAGTGAGCGGATATCCTGGCCACTGATCGGAAATCCGGTTAGTGGCTGTTTTTATTTCCGGATCAAGACAAAGAGTATCGCTATATCAAATTTTTCATTTCCTCAAAAATTTCTTTTTTGGATCTGTTGCCGTCAATAACTTTCCAGTTCCAAACCTTACTTTTAGCGTCATACAGCTCCTTTTTCTTTTGAAGATATTCCAATCCTTGGTCGGGAACGTGGTCGCGGTTTATTATTAGATCGGGAGAGGTTTGGAGATAGACTGGCAATAAATTTTGAATTTTGTCAGCCAGAGGCTGATCCGCCTCGGGCGGAAATTTTGAATTTTCCAAGTAGTCTATATTTATGATTGTGTCGTAAAAGAAACGGTCGCTTAAGATGTAATCGTAGCCTTGTTTTTCCAGTTTTTTTATAAGCCTTCCGAACCGCCAAATATCGATTTGAAGAGCGATCTTTCGGAGTTGGATCTGCAACTGACCTTCTTTTGTGATGCTGGGAGCTTTCTCGTCAGCCACTTTCAGTTTTCGGCGTTTTTTGCTGAAAATCTTATAAGTGTTGCCAATGGAAAACTTGGTCGCATGAAAATAAAAGATTCGCTTTCCCTGTGACTCAAAATAATTTTTTAAAAGTTTGATCTGGGTTGATTTCCCGGAGCCATCCAGTCCGGAAATAGTAATTATTCTAATTGTTGTATCATTCGCTTCGCTCATTTGTTCTAAATGTTCTAATTGTTAAGTATTCTTACGCAGTGATTTATCTAAGGCAATTAGCTTAAAGTAAAGTTCCTGAATCATCTTATCAATTTTTACGCAACTTACTTTACTAGTATAACCAAGATCAATGGCAATTTTAAGCGCAGTATCAACTTCAATCACTGATCCAATGGATATTCTTGTGTAATTAGCAAAATCTTTCTTGCTGTATTTTCCGCTACCCTCCGCAATATTAAGAGAGATTGATATAGACGCGCGACGCAGTTGGGATACAAGTCCAAATTTTTCTTCAGAAGGAAAAGTTTTGGTGATAGCGTAAATTTCCATTACTAAAAAACGAGCAATTTTGTATACTTCCAGATTCTCACAATTGAATTTCATATCAAAAACATTTAGAACACTTGGAACAAGCGAAGCGATAAAACATTAGAACATTTTATGCCATTAAAACAGCAACAGGCATCATTTTCGCAACAGGTTTCATAACTTTATTGGTTCTCATTCCTTCGATTGCGATGGAAGGATCCTTATAAGAAGAAGCGTCCTGATTGATCACCTCTTTTGATTGGGCATTATAAAGGCGAACTTGCTTTTGCTTCATTTTTTCAAGCAACTCTTTTTTGTCTTGCGGCACTTCCGATGTTTTGGTCTTTGATTTGCCGGTACCATGCGCAGCCGAAAAAAATGTCGATTCATTTTCGTCTGTTCCAACACCAAAATATGCCTCCGTACTCATTGACGAGGGCATGAACACAGGTTCACCCGTTTTTTCAAAGGGTGTTCCTTTCATCCTTTCCGATCCGAATGCACGCGTAGCATTATTGCGATGCACAATAATATCTTCTCCAAAGTGCCTTTCCTTTGTGGCAAGTATATGAGACATATCGTAGATCAAGCGAGTGGCATTATCTTTCTTCAGTATTTTTTTGATGGCTTTTTTAACATTGTACTGCAACATCGTTCTGTTCGCGAATCCATGATTGGCGGCCGCGCGGTGCGCGATGAAATAATTTTTGCCCAGTTCAGATTGGCTGTCAATGGCAAAAAATTCTTTTTTGTTCTTGTATTTTGGTATTTCCGTTTCAAGAGTTCTATGCCAGCCAATTTCGTTATTCAAGAAAAAGAAACGGGAGATCTCCATAATGGCTTTTTGGCTTAAGTGCTCTTTTTGCTTGGGAGTATAAAAATAGCTGGCGTATTGTCCAAAAAGCCCGGATCCGGTATGCATCATAAAGACGTACTGGTTCTTTTTTAAATTAAATTCAGAAGCCAGACTGCTGTCAATGATATCGGTAATTTTCATTAGATCAAGAAAATGGTTTCCCGCCATTCCCAGAATACCGAGGCGAAACTGGGCAATCAGAAAGAACATTCGTGGAATCGCGCCGTAAAGGTCTTTCTTTGATATCTTTTCATCCTCAAACATACTGCCATTCATCATGATATTTTGAATTTCTTCTGTGTCTTCTTTTAACGATTCAAGCAATGCCACAGAGCCGCGGCGTGAAATTTCAACAGCAGTTTTATAGGAAACAGGAGATCCACGGCCAACATATGTTTTGGTCGGGATCACTTCAACCAGTTCGTTGAAAAGATCATCAATTTGCTTTTCAGAAAGATCTCCTTCACCAAAAGGCGTTGAGATGAGCCTCATTCCGCAATTTGGCGCGGTATCTATAAGTTGGGGAAGAAAATATCCTTTTGTCGCCACAACAGACCCCGAAGGATTTTTTCTTCCCGGCTTTTGATGAATATCGGTGAGCGCCGCCACATGGTGAAAAACATGCTTATTCGACGCGACTTCAACAAGCTGGCTAATGGTCTCATTATTCGGCATCAAGTCTTCCGATACGTAAAGCCGGACAGGTACTTTTTGCGAGCCATGAGGCCTAATGCACTGCTGGTACTGGGAAATTTTATCGATTTTGAGCATTGGAATTATTCTTTAGATTATTTTATTGTGAACAGCTCTTTATAGAGATCCTCATATTTTTTGACGGTATTCACGATATCAAAATGCTTTCGCGCATAATGGAAAGCATTATTGGCAATTTCATCCGCTTTTTCTCTGTTTCGTGAAAACGCAAGAATACTTTGGGCTAGTTGTCTTGAACTCTTTTTAGAAATAACAAAACCGGTCTTCCCATGCTCTATAAATTCTTCAAGAACAGGAATATCACTAACAATGACCGGTTTTTTACAGGCCATGGCTTCGGCAAGGGCAAGCGGTATATCAAACTTTCCTGTCATTTCCCGGACAGGGAAAATATTAATGTCAGATATATTATACAACGCGGGCATGTCCGAAAATGTATCAATAAAAACAATGCTTCTATGATAATCCAGCTTTTTTGCTTTTTCAATAACTTTCTTCTTTTTTAATTTGTCTTGAGGGGATTTGATCCTGCAGGCAAGAATTAACTTAAAATGCTCATTGGGATCTTTTTCAAGCAGAATTTGTTGAAAAGCGCCAATAATACCATCAATGGCTTTCAGTCTGGTGTATTCTCCGGCAAAGAGAATTACAAACTCATTGTGTTGTATGCCGAATTGCCGCATAAGCTGTACATTCTTTGGTGTAGGGGAAAATTTTTGCATATCAATGCCGGGATAGATCATTTTAACATTTGACATTCCGGCTTTCTCCAGTTTCGTTTTGGTATACCGTGATTGCGCCACAATTGAATCAGCAAACAAAACATTGTGAAGCTTTTTGGGATCGTTAATTGTTGAATCGGCAACTGTCGCAATCGTTTGAACTGTTTTTACTTTTGAAAACCACAATCTTGCACGAATAAGATCTGAAGTAAGTTTTCGGGGAGTGAAAAGAAAATGAATAATATGAGCGCCTATTCGCGGGCGGAAGATTCGTGAGGCCAATAAAAATTTTTCATATCTCTCGAAACACGTGGTATTAAATAGCGGCTCAGGAACAATGTGCGCCGATCGACTGCCAACCTGTTTGTTTCGGAGGTGTTTTGCATAATCAGTTGTAGTGAGAACATGAAAATTGAACGGTCCTGACGCATTTGAGGCAATATCAAAAGCCAGATTTTTTGACGCTTCATCCCACGGCGGAGCCAGTGGACGGGTGAAAAGCAGAATATCTTTTTTGTCTTTGCTATTCATTATAAATCGTTACTTGTTTTGATATTATCTGTTTTGATCTGTTATGTTCGACCACAACCGTATATTCAAATGGATCATTTAACTCAAAATTTTGCAATTCTCGCAGGACTGTTTCGGAAGGACTAATGGATTTTTTTTCTCGACCGTAAATATTTTGTTCGGATGCTTCTATTTCTTCATGGTTGATCAAAAATATAACACGATAGACATGATCCTCTTCATTAAGATTACAAATAATGAATTTTAGAGCATCAATATTTTTTGGATCCGGCATTACGGAGCAGCCAGGGGAACTGAAATACAGAGTTGAATATCCTTCAACCGCATCTCTGTGTACGATCTTTTCGCCGTATTGGAATAAGATACCTACGGTGATCATTATGATAAGAGATATTAATAATATCAAAACTTTTTCTTTCATTGCGGTCTTCTTTGAAAAATTACAACATGATCCGATGCGTATATTTTGTTAAAATTCGCAGATTTCTCAAACTGCGCGGTAACAATGCCATTGCTTAACATTACATATTTTACTTTAGTGTCTTCAAAACATCTTGCTCCGGCTTCAGAATCCGGAATAGCGATCATATCTCTGGTACAAGTTTCGCGCGGTTTTATCGGATCATTATAGCGTTTGAGAAACGACCTTGATAAAGGACACTTATATCCTCTCATGAAAAATAATTTGATCCAAGCATCCCCCTCAAGATAAATATGGTCTTTTAAAATATTTTCATCTTCGCTGGAAATTTTATTGAGATATTTTGATGCCAAAAATGTCTGTCCGGCTTTTTTCTCTTGTTGTTTGTCATGAGTCCGTGCCGAATCCGAAAGATCACCATAGGCCGAGATAAATCCGGTTCCAAGTATTATAAGAAATACAATAGAATACAAAAAAGGGGAGATTTTTTTTTGAGATCTTTTAAGCAAAACAAACGCACCCATGGCGCTCAAGATCGACAATGGGTATGTCAGATAATTCACGATACGATTTGAAGGTATGTCAACATGAAGCCAGGCGGGCTTCCAGCTTATCATAAAGATCATTACGACCCACATAAGAAGAAGTAAAATGCCAACGATACGCAGTGAATTTTTAGAGCTTGCCGCTTTCATTGGTTTTCTGAAAAAGACCAGCCCTAAAATTATGATTGCGCCAATGCTCGCATAACACATTCTCCATGGTCCGGAGCTTTCAGCGATGTTATTGACAGTAAGCCCCGTTCTGGTGGCTTTTGTCGGAGTTCCGACGGCTGTATTTACAGCTGATTCATTGAGATAAGATGGCATGTGAACCAAGAAAGCAAATAACACAACCACTAATAATGTGATGATTGTGTGAAAATGGAAAAAAGGAAGAAAGACAGATCTGACGTTTGAATAAAAAATCGGTAATTTCCCTCTGCTTTGCGCCAAAAAAATGATGATACTGGCAAGCGTTGTTCCCAATAGAATATAAAGAAAAATGAATGTCGATAGATGGTGGGTATACGCAAGAGATACGGCAAAAATAATAAATAACTGGGCAAAAAGCACGTCTTTGTGCTTAATTGCCTGCAAAAGTGAATATATCGCCAGTGGAATGAATAAGTTTCCGATGATATTTCCTACGACACCCCCGGAAACAAATTTTGCCTGGGGAGATGATATGGCATAAAAACAGCCGATGATCAGTAACGAAAAGAGAGCAATTTGCTTGGTATCTTTTTTATTGAACAACAATTTAGAAAAGCGATAGGTTAACACAAAAATCGCCAGAAGTGAAAATATATTTACTATTAATAAGACAGTAACCGGCATGGCACTAATAAACGATGTGCCTGATAGAATTGATATGGCCGAAAAAATAATGTGTTCACCTATAATAAAATCCGGCATACCGTATTCGGGAAGTACGGAGAAATCCACAATATATTTTGACCAGTACATATGATGTCCGAGATCCGTTGTTTTAGGCATAATGCCCTGTGAAATATAGAAAGCCCTGAAACCGACAGCCAACAGCAGAATAACAACAAAAATAAGAATATGGCGATACGACCAGCTATTTAGCGTCGAGAACAAGCTGTTTGACTTTTCCTTCTGTTTTGCGTTTTGAGAAAACAGAAAGGATCGCTTTGAAATTATAAAACACAATAAAGAAAAGATTATTATCGACGTTAGAATTGAAGATTTATCTAAAGGAACTTCCAGAAAATTCAGAAATAAAAAAATCGCGTTAATTGATGTAATACTCAATCCAAAAAACAGGAGAA
>DAOUPS010000035.1 GCA_030626045.1 bacterium
CATGAAATTTAAATCCCATGGAATGGAATATTTTCTTAGAGCCTAGGACTCAGATCTAGCTTGTTAATATAATTATCTCATCCAAGATAATTTATTTTTGATGATTTGTCAAATCTCTGTATCGAATTGTTAAGGCAGTTTAGAAATGTCATACTTTGTGCTGAAGCGGGCTTGCAATCTGGTCCTTGGGTTTTTTAAAGTGGCTGATTTGATCTATTCTCCAATATAGTGAGCAAACAAGAGCGAGACAGCGCAGAAAAATAAACTCGCGAACAAATGGCCAACCTTTTACGGGCTGGCCACGTCGCTCGCGAGCGACGTGGCTGGGGAGGAGGGATTCGAACCCCCGAATGCATGGACCAGAACCATGTGCCTTACCACTTGGCGACTCCCCAAGAAATATTTTGTAAATAACTTTATCTCATTTTAATTTTGACCGCTCTTTTCAAGCGGTCAGCTGGTTTGCCTGTTCGAAGCTTTAGCGCAGGCGGGGCTGTTCCCCAATTATTTCTTGGTGATCTTTCCGCCGAACATTTTCATTGCGTCGTGGAGAATGTTGGATTTTTTGGCACCTGTGTTTTCGGGAAAGTTCATTGATCCACATTCTTTTTCGGTGACGAATTTCACTTTCAGCGACGTGTCGGTGATTGTATCAACCACTTTTTGAACTGTCAATCGATTGTCGAATTCGGAAAGTTTTTCTTTATAAAAGTCGTATTTTGTTTTTATATATAATGTGTCGTTCATTATTCCGCAGGGGGTGCAATTTTCCAGGAATGCGTGGATCGAGTGATTGTGGGGTTTTACATCTTCTATTATCTTTGACCAGTGTCCCAGAACATCTTCAAGGGCAATGTTCGAACTTTTGCCTTTTGAGATATCCGGCTGTGGTTCTTCTTGGGTAGCTGTTTTTTCTTCTACTTCTACTTTGGTTTCCGTTTGTTCAACGGGATCATCAGTTGTTTTCGGTTCCGGGGGAGTACTTTTTTCCGGAGCGGTTTCTTCCTTTGAGATTGCCTTGGATCCACTATCCGGCTTATTTTGCACTTTGGCGGTTTCCGTTACCGGAGCCGGTATGTTTTCCGTTTGTTCTTTCATGCAGAATTCAATGACTGCCAGTTCAAGCGGGAGCTGGGGAATGGAAGTATTCTTGAGCATATCCAAACTTTTTTGCAGAAATTCGATGATCGAGACGATCTCGTTAAGTGAAATTTCTTGGGACAATTTCTGGGCGCTTTCAAACTGGTCTTTTGACAGTGAAGACAATATTTTATTTGCTTCTGTCCGGCTTACCTTGATGATCGCTAGGTTGCGGAAATAGGAAAGAAGATTTTTATTGAGGTTCTTCAGATGGACGCCCTCTTTTTGAAGCTGGTCGATCATTTCAAGTGCACTCTCGATATTCTTATTGATGATCAATTTGGAAAGTTCAGTAACCATTTGTTTTGAGGAAGTTCCGAGAATATTATTGACTTCCTTGGCGGTAATCGTTTCATCTTCAAGGGAGATAATTTGGTCCAGGAGCGACTCAGCATCGCGCATGCCTCCTTCAGCTTCAAGCGCAATAGCTTCCAGTGCTTCATCCTCAACATTCACGTTTTCACTTTTTGTAAGTTTTTTTAATCGTTGAATAATTTGGTCTTGTGACAAATGTGAAATGTCAAAACGCTGGCACCGGGAAATGATCGTTTCCGGAACCTTGTGCAGTTCGGTTGTGGCTAAAATGAAAATTGCATGGGAGGGAGGTTCTTCGAGTGTTTTTAAAAGGGCATTAAAGGCTCCTATGGAAAGCATATGCGCTTCGTCGATGATATATATCTTGTACTTTAACAAAGTTGGCGGAAGCACGACTGATTCTTTGAGTTGGCGAATATTATCAACTCCGGTATGCGATGCGGCATCGATCTCAATAATATCGATTGCCTTATTTTCCATTATAATGGAGCAATGTTTGCATTTGTTGCAAGGCTCAACGTGAATTATGGGATCTTTCTCTATTTTTTGCGGGTCGAGACAGTTGACTGTTTTCGCGAAAATGCGTGCCAGGGTCGTTTTTCCGGTTCCGCGCGGTCCGGTAAAAAGAAAAGCGTGGCCAATTCGATCATTTATGATGGCACTGGTCAAAGTTCGAATAATATGGTCTTGCCCTTGTATTTCGGAAAATGTTTTCGGGCGATATTTTCTGTAGAGTGTCGGCATGGCGAATATTATAAAAGTCAAAAGATATATCTTGGGATTATTATTGTCGAGATCGTTCCTCACTCAAGTATAATTAGCTCACGGCAAAAGTCAAAAACATAAAATGCTCTCATGGAGAGAGCATTTTGTATAGATCCGTGGCAATCTATTTTTTAAACACAAAAAACTTATATCCAACAAAATTCCAGAGGAGCGAGGCTATGGTTGCCGCCGCCGCTCCCACATTGGCCAGACGTTCAGGCGAAAGATCAAAGACCGAGGAAGCCACGATAAGACTGGCCAGACCTACATTGATTATCATTCCGATCGCACTGACCAGAAGGAAGGAGCCGAGCTCTTTGCCGCTGGTTTTTTGTTCACTTTGAAAAGCCCAATGTTTATTCCAGAAATAACTTCCGAATGTGGCGATGATAAATGAGAAAGCTTTGAAAATCGAATATCCGGCTCCGGTAGCGATTCCGGTGGCGATAATGAGTATGTTCAATATTCCCCAATCCAAAAAAGTGTTAAAGGCTCCGATGGCCGAGAACTTGGCGAATTGGAAAACAACAGGAGAAGTTTTGCCGATCAAGGCAGAGATCCAGATCGCAAAGATCGCAAAGATCGCAAAAAACATGACGATAGCCGCGTAAGTTCCAGTATTAAGTGGAATAAATGGCAGAGCAATATTTTTCAATATTGGGATTGAAAATAGCCCAAACGAACCGCCAATAATAGCGGCGAAAAGATAATCTCTGGCGCCGATAATCTGTGTTTTTGTATCCATGTATTCTGGGCGCAATTTTACGATTTATTTTTCTTCAGTTTCAGCAGCTACCGGATGCCCGGCTTCTTTTTTCAATGCTTCTATATCAGGTATCCACTCATCAACAACGCTTTCTTTTCGAATGTCATTTTTTCGTTCTTCCTCAATTTCTTTCTCAAGCTTTTCGATTGCCGAAGGTCTTTCAGCCGGTTCTTTATCTTCATTTGTCTCTTTGAGATCCTGCTTAGCGGGAACAATTTTTTGTGGCGCTGGCGGCGTCAAAAGTTCAGCCGCCTTTCTTACCACATTTTCAATGGCGCTCCAAACTGCATCGCCATCACGCGGGATAACGACAGTAACTTCATCTCCAAGCTCAATTTTAAAATATGTTGCCGCGGCTAACAAGACTTTGTATGTCTTATCATCTGTCTTAACAACAAGGTTGCCTCGCTCATCTTGTTTCACGACGCCAATAAGAAATTTTCTTTCAGCAGGACCAACTTGCTTATACACAAAATCTCCATCGTTTGTGATGGTCAGCTTAAGCATATCGCCTTCAACAAGCTTTGATTTTGAAGCATAATTTGCCGGCACCGGATATTGTTTTCCGTCATCACCGATCATGATCTGACCGTCAAAAGTACCGAGAATAACTTGCCCGTCAGACGTTGAGTGAGAGGCGGCTGTTGGTTTTTGAATTCCGTTCGCATCTTGGATCTGATGGAGCATTTGCTTGGCAGACGTGATCGTGCGTTCAGCAGTGGCGATCATTTCCTGAAGCGAATTGATCTTTTCAAACTCCTCCTGCTCCTCCTTTGAACGGGAGTTCTTTTTCGAAGCCATATTTTTTGTTTTGATTATTTGTTTTGACTTTTCGTTTCAGCTCTTTCTTCTTTTATTATAGTCTACGCTGATCTTTAGCGCAAGAATATACTATAAGAAAATATCGGAAGCCAATAATAAGGGAAAACAAGTAACCAAGTTATATTTGTTATTATATTATACAGGTGTAAATCTGACATGTAATACTAACAAAGTATTGGTATTATGTCAAGCAAAATTTGTCAAAATTGGTCAGATTTTTTATATTGTTTGCTTGACAGATTTTTTATAGCATGTTTTACTGAAATGTCAAAAACAAAACTTGGACTTTAACAAATTAATAACATGGGTCTTGTAGCAAGCTATGGGGAACTAGATGCAGTTTCTTGTCTGTCGAAGCGGGCGCGAAAGCGGATTAAAAAATAATCTAAAAAACTTAGAAGAGAAAAAAGAGAAAGGAGAAAACCATGGAAAATATTGAGATTAGAGATGATGATTGGGGAGATACGCAAAAAATTTTTGGCACAGAAGGAAAGAGAGTAAATAAAGACGTTGCTCTTAATGGTGAGATATGGAAAGTTTTCCTCTACAAATCACCGGAAGAAGAACAAGATACTCTCTATGCTAAAACTAGTAGCAGCAGACGCGTATCAATAACTAGAGAGTATAAATCGCCGGTGCCACACTCAGATAAACTTACCTACATAAATATGCAACTGTATGAAAACGAATCAAAGAAAGATGTCGAAGTAAGATGCGCATATAGTAACAAGGCGGACGGACAACCATATTTGGAGATACTCTATAACCAGGACATTTTGCCACAACTTGAAAGTGTAGCAAGGTCTATGTCAGAATTACTTTCTTATACTCCATTATTCTTTGCGATAAGCAGAGTATTTAACCATATAAAGCTTTGCGATAGCTTTATAGACAGAGAGGAGCGAAAAAGATCATACCTCCGATTCAAAAATGTAGTGGCAGTGTCGTCCAAAGATGCATCCTTTGTGCCAATAACCCTCTTATTAGTGGGCTCGAGTAAAAGGAAGTTTAATATGGAAGGGAGAGAAATAATAGAGGATGCTCGTCGCTATAGCCGTTTCGAGGGATATAATAGTAAAGGAGACAAAGTATTTAACCTTAAATATGGCGAAACAGAACTTTTAGAAAAAGATGACTGTTACACAATATATCCGCGGGACTATCATGATATGTCGCGGTGCCCATTTGTCTGCGTTAGAAATTTCCAAGGAGGAAAACCGCCAAAACCCGAAGTTATCACCTTAGCTCAGGAGGAAGATCTTGAGCCGTATATCCAGTCCTTTTTTAATAACTCGCGCTGAAACAATATTCTTTGCGCTTACCAGCCCACACAAATTGTGCGGGCTGTTTCTTTTTATGTAGAACTTTAGTCTGGCGATTTTGTGGCCGTCAACCCTTTTAACTCATCATTCAGAAACATTAGAACTTCCGGCTTTAAAGTTTTTCTGATCTTTCGGAATTTTGTGTATATATAAGCTATTGATCATTTTCTTTGCGAAAAGTCCTAAAATATGCTAATATATCGGTGTATGAGCTTAATTGAATACAGGCTCAAAAGAAACTTTCGCACTACTTGCGAACCGAAACCAGAAACTCACAAGGATTTTGGGCAGGGGTTTGTTGTTCAAAAACATAACGCATCACATCTTCATTATGATCTTCGGCTTGAGATGAAAGATGAAAAAACCGGAGATGTCATACTAAAGTCGTGGGCAATTCCAAAAAATATTCCTCTTGAGAAACAAGTCAAACATTTGGCAATTCAGACAGAGGATCATCCGGTTCAATATCTTTCGTTTGAAGGGGAAATACCGGAAGGTAATTATGGAGCGGGTAATGTCGAAATATGGGATTCCGGAAAATGGGGAATGATGAAGGGAAATATTGAAAGTGGAGTGTTATCGTTCAATCTTTTCGGCGATCGAATTAAGGGACGCTATCAAATGATCAGAACAAAAGGATTTAAAAAAGATGAAGAGAAAAGCGGAAGAGATAAAAAACAATATTGGCTCATTTGGCGGAAAGGCAGCGAGATTATCTAGAAGATTATTGAAAATAATTATAATATACGAAATACAAAAACATAATGTACCAAAATTGGCATGCGCATGCGATTCAAAAAATTCTGAAACAATTGCGAACTTCACAAAATGGATTGAGTTCGGTATCAGCGGCTCGGCGGTACGCAAAGAATGGGCCAAATGTTCTTCCAAGAAAAAAGCCGCTATCAAAAGTTAAGCTTTTTCTGGAACAGTTCAACAATTCGTTGATGTTTATTTTATTCGTTACAGTAGCGATCTCGTTTTTTCTTGGGCATTATTCAGATTCGATCTTTATTTCCATCGTGATCTTTATTAATACATTTGTTGGTTTTTACCAAGAGAATAAAGCCAATAATTCTCTGCGCGCGCTGCAGAAAATGGTTCGCGTTAAAGTTCGAGTGATGCGTGACGGAAGAATGAAAGAGATCGACAGTAAGCGAATTGTACGGGGGGATGTCATGTTTTTTAGTCCGGGCGACAAAGTTTCGGCGGATTGCCGAATTATTAAATCGAAGGATCTAAAAGTAAATGAATCTTCACTAACGGGAGAGTGGCTTTCGGTTGACAAAAAAATTGGAAAACTTGATCGAGGAACAGCCGTATCTGACAGATGTAACATGCTCTTCATGGGTACATCGGTTGAAATAGGCGAAGCTCAAGCTGTAGTTGTAAAAACAGGCGTGGAAACCGAGTTTGGAAGAATCGTAGAACTGGTTAAACAGACAGACGAGCCTCAGACGCCTCTTCAGAAAAAAATTGCTCATTTATCAAGAATTGTCGGTACATTCATTCTTGGGCTGATAGCGCTTGTTATCGCCGAGGGGTATTTTATGGGTAAAGATATTGCCGAGATCTTTATCGCATCATTAGCGTTAGCTGTCTCCGCAATTCCGGAAGGATTATTACCAGCCATTACAGTTGTTCTTGTTTTGGCCATGAGGCGCATTCTTAAACAAAAAGGAGTTGTCAAAAAATTGTCTGCGGCTGAAAGTTTAGGCAGTGTCACAGTTGTATGTTCAGATAAAACAGGCACCTTGACTGAAGGAAATATGAAAATGAGCCATATGGTCGCTGACATATCTGAGTTGCTCCCCAACAAAAAATTTGAAAAATCCAATACTTCTAGTATTCAACAAAAATCAAGTAAGACAGCTTTCACGATCGTATCTTTAACCAATGATGCATACATTGAAAATCCGGAAGACGAATTGCATAAATGGAAAGTAAGGGGATACTTCACAGACAAAGCATTGCTTCTGGCCGGAGTGCAGGCGGGTCTTGATATCCAGAAGCTTGAAAAAGAGTATCATCTGATTGAAAAGCAGAGCTTCAGTTCTCATAAGCGGTACGCACTTTCTCTGCGCTCGAAAGGTTCCAAGAAATATCTTTTTGTAGTTGGATCGCCTGAAGAATTAATATCCCGTTCAAGCAGTATCTGTGCTGATGGTTCGCATATTGCGCTTGAAGAATCAGATAAAAAACATTTACACAATAAGGTCGATCAGATGACCTTAAAAGGATTGCGTGTTATCGCATGTGCGTACCGTGAATTGGGAAATGAGCCAAATGGTGAATTAGACAATTTAGTCCATTCATTATCATTTGTTGGTTTTGTTGCCCTGCGTGATCCTATTCGCCAGGACGCGAAACAGGCAATTTTAGAAATCCAAAAAGCGGGTATACGGCCGATAATAATAACCGGTGATCATAAGCACACGGCTATTGCAGTTGCTCGGGAGGCAGGAATCAATGTTTCCGAAGATCAAGTACTTGAAGGGCATGACATTGAACAAATGAGCAGTGCTGATCTCAAAAAACACTCCAAGAGAGTTTCAGTTTACGCACGGGCATTGCCGGAGCACAAACTTAATGTTATTAAAGCTTTGCACCAAAACAGTGAAATTGTCGCGATGTTCGGTGATGGAGTAAATGATGCGCCGGCGCTAAAGGCGGCTGATATAGGAGTGGCTGTCGGTTCCGGGACGGATGTTGTGAAAGAAGTTGCCGACGTTATTTTATTAGATGACAATTTCAAAACGATCGTGAAAGCTATTGAACAGGGAAGGGTGGCATTTACGAATATTAGAAAGGTATTCATTTATCTTGTGGCTGATGATTTTACCGAGATATTTTTATTTTTAGGTGCCATGGCGCTTGGCTTGCCTCTTCCTCTTCTGGCTGCGCAAATTTTATGGATCAATCTTATTGAAGACGGACTGCCGGATATAGCGCTTACCACTGAACAGGAAACTGAAGATGTAATGCTGGAGAAGCCAAGAAGGCCTGATGAGCCGATATTGAGTACGACAGTAAAAAAATGGATGGTAGCGGTTTTTTCGATCAATAGCCTTATAACTTTTGCTTTTTTCTGGTTCTTGTATCAAACGACTCAAGATATCGTAAAAACGCGAACACTGGTTTTTGCTCTAATGGCATTTGACTCGCTCGCGTTTGCCTATTCGGTACGTTCGCTTAAGAGAACAGTATTTCGAAAGGACATTTTTTCCAATAAAATTCTCAATTGGGCCGTTGTCGCAAGTTTTTTACTCTTACTTGTGGCGATATATGTTCCATTGGCGCAAAAGTTTGTTGGAACCGTTGGAATATCATTATCAGAATGGCTTTTCGTGCTCGGCATCACAGTTTTTGAAGTTATCATAATAGAAGTTGCGAAAAAAATAAGTTTTAGAAACGCGGATTTAGCTGCGAGAGTTTAGAGCCTGCTTGAAAACCCCATATCCTACTGTAATTTCTTCTCCAAAGGCGGACAAGCATATTTTGGCTGTCCCGAGTACTCAGGATTGCAACAGAAGGGGGTTTTCAAGCAGGCTCTAAAACGAATAGTGTTGTTGAAAAAAATATCTTATGTTATCCTATAGCATAGGTTGCACATAAAACTAATAGTTTTTACTTTTGAATC
>DAOUPS010000100.1 GCA_030626045.1 bacterium
ATTTTTCAATCCTTGTCCATGCGCAATTTTCATCACATCAAGCGCGTATTCCGTGAAAATTGTCGGTTCAATGTAGGTATAGGAAATACTGTTACAACCGGCTTCTTTCGCACGCAATACAATATCTTCCGGTTCCAGATCAACGCCCCAATCAATATTTTTTAAATATTCAATATCACCCTTTTTCTCATAGATCTGGGAGATATCAAAATTTTGGCAATTCGCACAACGGAAATTACACCCTAGTGTTCCGAATGAATAAGTGTAAGTCCCGGGCAAAAAATGAAAAAGCGGTTTTTTCTCGATCGGATCAACATTGACCGCGGCCGCTTTCCCATACGGCAGAAGATATAGCTTCCCTTTTATATTCTGCCGAATTCCGCAAATTCCAATCCTGCCATTTTTTATATTGCAAAAGTGGCTGCATGTTTGGCAAACCACGGAATCTTCTTCTTCTTTTTCATAAAATCGGCATTCCTTCATGTCTTCATTATAGAAAGTAATCGAAAGATATGCAAAACAAATATTACCGGTGCCTATTTAGGAAAAAAGTTTTCACAAATTATTTCAAAAAACAAAATGAGCCGAGAGCAATCTCTTTATAAAGTTCTTGCAAATAAGCTTACTAATAATAAAAGGCAACCGACATTTTGTTGACAGTTGCCTTTTTTTCGTTTTTTCGAAATTGCGCTGTGTTACTGTAATTGCGCGTGCTGTTCGAGAAAGTTCTTGGTCGCTTCTCTTACTTTAGGAGATATAATATCCGTTGGCTTAATATCTCTAAAGCTTTTGCTTGTTTTTTTGAGAACTCTTACGACTCTTCGCACTTTTTTTCCATCTCCTCTTCCGGCTTGAAGAAACTTTTCAATCGCTCTGACCACTTCCTGATCAATTTCAGACGGGACTATTAATTCTTTTGAGAAATAACCAGACTTCTTCAGCACCTTAACAAGATACCTAACATTTCCTTTTTCGCTCATATTTACTCCTTCTGCTTTTTAGTCGTTTATTTGACTTATTTCAACCTATTTTAATTTGCGCCCAACTTATATAACTATTCCAAACATTAAAAACCATGTTTATTAAAAAACAATACGGTAAAAAATTATTAAATTGCTGACTGTATAGTATAGAACATTTTTTATTATCCGGCAAGCTTTTCCGTCGTGTGTCTTGCCGCATAAAAAAATATCCATATTAACTCAATTCAACTTAATAGGCTTGGGCGCGGTTGTCCACGGCTTAATATTTTTCCAATGTTCAATCCAGTCTTTGGGAATAACAAGGCTAAACGCCCCTATGTCCCCCAAGTAGTCCTCAAGAGGTGAAGGAATAATCTCAACTTCTTCTGAAAGCGTAGGAAAAGAGCGATAAAATTCTTCTTTGATCAGCGGCAATAAAATGTCTTTGTTGTTCATGAACACGCCGCCGCCAATTATAAATAGCTCGGTGTCTAAAATGGCATTGACTGAAGCCAGTCCTCTTCCAATATTTCTAGCCGCTCTTTGTATTACCTTGATCGCTTTATCCTCTTTATTTCGATAGGCGACAAATGCTTCCTCTGCTGTTTTACTGCCATAATCTCTCGCAATAGCAAGACCGGAACATAATACTTCAAAATCGCCATAATTACCACAACCGCATTGAGGTCCGTCTTCAGCAATATAAATATGCCCGATATGTCCGGCATTCGCGTTCTTCCCTCTAATAATTTTCCCGTCTTGAACTATGCCTCCGCCAACACCGGTGCTTATGGTTACGTAAACAAAATTATCCTTATGTTGTCCGGCTCCGAAAATTCTTTCCGCGTTAACCGCGGCCACGCAGTCATTATCAAATCGCAAATTTCCATAATGCTCGCTAAGATCCTTCTGAAGAGGAATTTCTTTCCAGTTATTTGGAATTACATCTCTTTCTTTGGCCAGTGCTCCGCAAATATTTGCCGTTACAACATAAAGAAATCCGTTTCTTTTTTTAAACGGACCGATTGTGCCGACTCCCAATGCCAGTATCTCCTCTTTTTGAACCTCAGCACGTTGGCAGGCAATATCAATTAAAGAAACAACTTGGTTGGGCACAGTATGTTCATCTCCTTCGAGTTTGGTTTTTTGAACAACCTTAATAATGATCTTTTCCTGGCTGGCAATGCTCACCCGCATGTTTGTTCCTCCAATGTCCACCCCTACTAAATATTTTTTCATTCTTTTTATATTGGGAACAGTCCCATATTTAAAATTTATCGAGATTTGCGCGATCGATTAGATTCTATAATAACATTCTACCGTTTTTTGTGAGACTAGTAAACGGTTAGATTTCTCTGTTAATTACACTAATCAATCACGTTCAATTGAGTTGTTTTTTCACGCTGGAGCAGGCTTGCAGGCCGGTCCTTTAATTCCGCACACTTAACCGCCATCACTTGACCTACCGGTATTTTTTGACATAGAATTCATTAGGCGCTAAAAGTGAAATTGAGAAAATAAAGATATTTAACACGCTCCTAAAGAGTATAAAAAGTGCGGCAGAAGAAAGCAAATAACGAAATAAGCTATTAAAAGTGTATTAAATACTAAATAACTTTCTGTAAATAAAACTTATGGGGTTAGTTGTGGTTATTTTTATTCGTTTATTGGTTCCGCTCAGTATCCCGCGTTGGCCTTTGGCGGGAGCGCTGATTTCTATGATGGTAGATATGTACGATATTAACGTGCTAAGCTGGCTGGGGTGGGGAACGCTTGATGCCGAATCATACCAACAATTTGATAAAGTTCTTGATATGTATTATTTATCATTTGAACTTTATGTTTCCCAAAGACGATGGCCGGATAAACTGGCTCGAAAAGCTTCACTAGTGCTTTTTCTTTGGCGACTGGCCGGCTTTGCCGCATTTGAAATGACTCATATTCGTAAATTTTTAGTTTTTGGACCAAATATTTTTGAAAATTTCTATCTTCTTGTTACGACAATGCGAAGATTCTCTCCTGCCTTTCACATAAATAAAGTTTGGAAATTGGCTGTGTTGATTCTTATTTCAGGATTTCCTAAAATCTTGCAGGAATATAAAAAACATTTTTAAAGAAGAAGAGATAAGCACGTTCATTAGGTAAAAAGCTCTAGCGCTGGAACGCATTTGTAATTTGGATCCCGAGTACTCGGGATTACAGACCCGCTCTAGCGCGCAGAACGCCTGTCGATATGGCAAACGCGGGCTCCTAGACACCTAATCTTACTTTAAAATGGTCTCTCCTGGCTTTTTTTATGCGCATAGAATAGCATGTAATTGAGTAAAGGAGGAGGGTCAGGCAACATAGTCTGACTCTTGTTCTTTAAAAAATTAGTTTATAGAGAGA
>DAOUPS010000085.1 GCA_030626045.1 bacterium
CAGTAAAATAATGATGGTCATGCTCGGCATAAAAACCGATGTAATACACATTCTTGCCCTTATACACATCGGCGCCCGCCAGAACGGTGTTCGACAAAAATACGAGAAAAGGTATCTTGGGATCGTTGATGTTGTGCCAATAATACGGCGATATCTTTTGATTGGACGTAAACACCATAACCAATGCTCCGATATAGTTAACGCTTGCCAATGCGCGCAAATAGTCCTGTGTTACTCCGCCGTTGTTCTTTATAAGGTTGGCGAATATATGCGTTGGAGTTGTGGCGACAACGCTGTCAAACGTGCCGGTATGTTCTCCGGATTCCACGGCAACTTTTTTATCAGATACTTTGGTGATCTTTTCAACCCCGGCGCCCGTAATGATCTTCCCGCCATTCTTCTCGATCTCCTCTTTCAATCTATTCGTCAGAACGGAAAAACTCCCTTTGAAATAGCCGAGCTTTTCGCCGGTCTTTTCTTTGGAATTGGCGCGCACTCTGATGCGTCCCCACAGCCATGACATCGTAACTTTGTCATAATATTTTCCAAACTTGCCTCTTAGCAACGGTTCCCAGATGATCTTGGTCGCCTGCTTTCCCGCCCATTTTTGCATCCAATCATAGGCAGTGATCTTGGTAAGCGATTTCCAATTTTTAACGTGCTGTAAATACAACCCGACCAGGCCTGTTCTTATGCGATTTAAAAAAGAAAGCGGTGCAAATTTCAAAAGATCAATCGGGGTCATAAAGGGGTAAAGCGCGCCGCCGTAGTATGTAGAAACCGAACTGTTATGAAAAGTGAGCAAATTTTTAACACCCAGCTCCTCTGCCAGAGAAAGAGCATCGGAATCTGTCATATATAGAAAATGCCAGATCTTCTCCAAGGGAAGGCCGTCCATTTCAAAACCGGCCGCCAGTCCGCCGACATGATCTTCTTTTTCATATATCGTCACGTGAAAACCCTCTTGGCTCAGCCGATAAGCGATCGTCAATCCGGTGTACCCTCCTCCAATAATTGCGATCTTTCTATTTTGGGCAAGATTTGCTTTCATGTTATTGGCTCATTTTCTTTACTTGCTCTTGCCTTTCTAAAAGAGACCACGGTGTTGAGTATATATTGCACTAAAAAAATAATTGGCAAAGAGATTATCTTGATAAGGTTGCCGTCAAACCCATGCAGATCATGAAATATATAGAGCATGGCCGAGCTGATCGCCATTCCCACACCGCTTACTGACGCATAAGAAAGAAATCTCAGCAAAAGCTTGTCTGTCACCTTAAAATTGATCAGCGCGTTAAGAGTGAAACCTACAATCGTTGCCAAAGATATGGATATGATCGTCGATATGACTGCCGCAATGTGGACAATGTTAAAGAGAATAAGGTATATGGCCAGATCAACAGACGCCGCCGTACATCCAAAAATAAAATACAGTATCACTCTCTTATACTTTTTTAGCAAAGCGTGCTGAAAAAGTTTATTATATTGTCGATAAATAAATTGTTTAAACCGCGTCATGTATATAATAATATTACAGTTAATGTTCTGTAAAAGGACTGTTTCCGAACACCGTTTCACAGCGAAATTTTAGAATTTCAGCAGAAAGAGTGCCTGGGAACAGTCCCTTATTTAGCATAAAACAAATAGTGCATAAATATAGCACGATATTGCATAAGTAGTCAATACCAAATTGCCAAATTGCATACCAAATTACCTTTACAGGCGGTTTCGCACACATTGACAAAATTGAACTATTCTGCTAACCTAGTTTGTTGTCATTATACCAGTACCTGCAATTTATAAATGCCCCGGAAAAGGAGGAGAAAAATGGAAACAGATATCTTTATTTGCGAACAGAATTGTGATGAATGTGCCATGAGAGATGGGTGTCCCATGAAAGACGAATGCACTTCTTCACCCAGTAAAGAAGGCAGCGCTTCGATCCCACCGATTGTGGAAACCTTCATGAGAGGAAGACTGGAACAACTGAGTGATTCCATTGACCCCGAATGGTTGATCTCAAGATTTGATATCGGGTTTTTTAACCTCATTCAAAGCATCGATCTGTTGTTGAAAAACGGAGAAAGCTTATCACAAAAGGATGTTGGGAAAAAAATCAAGTCAATCATACGCAAAAACGATGCTCTTTTTTTTCAGTTACTTGATGATTCTTTTTACCGTATTGTCGTTGAAAAGATATCTTTAACCATCCAGATCATGGCAAAAACCATACTGGACGCTGTTGAAGGAAGATGTCCGGCGGAAGAAAAATGCCAAACTTGCTGGCTGAATGGGAACTGCCCGCAAAAAGGGCAACTTGAATTGCATTCCTAGTAAGTTTCAAAAGCCCGCTAGCCGGCAAACCATGCATTAAAAAAGCGCCCGTGAAAAATTTTCCGGCGCTTTTTTCATGGGATTGTTTATAAAGCAAAGAATCCAATTCATTGAATGGATTCTTTGCCCGCGCTGCTTCAACCTTTAAACAGCTGAAAGAACGAATTTTCGCGCGTTTTTGTTTTGTATTCTTTTTTATACTTTTCGAATACGAAATATATTATATCAAATACTTTTTCAACAATCAACAGCAGCAAAAATTAAGCTAAAGATATTTTCAAATAGAAAAAGAACCCGAGGATTCTTTCTGAATCGGGTTCTTTGTTTCGTTTTTTTGGTTGGTGTTGGTTGAAAGTACTGGGTGTTGGGTTGTTATGTAGTGGTTATTGTGTTTGTTGTTGATATATACATATTAACAGAACGAAATATGATGTCAAGTGTTTTCTAGGAAAGTTATCCACAGACTAAGCAAAAATGATCAATGGTCAATAACCAATTTTCAATCAATTTTCAATAACCAATGATCAATTACTAATTAAGCGCTAAGCGCTGGTGCGAGTTTGGTCTGCCTCGCCGTATTGGAGAGCAACTCAGATCCCTAAATGCATGGACCAGAACCATGTGTCTTACCACTTGGCGACTCTCCAAGATTAGTTTTACTGCCCCGCCTCCTCGGCGGGTCGCTGATGAGGCGACTTTAGTTTGACGTTAGCTAAATAAACAATATGCAAAAAACAAAAATCACCAACTATTGCCGGTGAGCTATATTCAATACAGAGACTGTTCGGAAATAATATTCTGAAACAGTCCCTTTTAAATGTCCGCTAAGAAAACTTTCTTCGAGTGTCTCTACACCTCTTACAGCAAAAGCACTCGCATACTCATCTTTCTCATCTTCCATTCACTAGTATATACATTGTTTTTGGTTTTTTATTTCATTCTTTTCAAAAACCTGCACCGGATCGATCTCTAACTACACTGCTTCGAATTTTCCGGATTACTCCGCCTTATCAGCGCTTGTGCGAGCCAGCTCCAGTATGGAGTTTATTGAAAATTTTACATTTTACAGTGTCATTTTGATTTTTGAGATTTGATTTTTGAACTTTGTCTGCATCAAATAACAAAAAGCTCCTTGCGCATCACGCAAAGAGTTTTTTTACATTGCCTTATTTTAAATTGAATCCGCTGATCCTATCTCTTTGACCATTGCGGTGATTTTCTGGCTTTTTTGAGCCCCGGCTTCTTTCTTTCTTTTTTTCTTGGATCGCGTTTTAAATAATCAAGGTCTCTGAGTGTTCTTTGGAATTCATCGTCGAATTTCACCAATGCGCGTGAAAGAGCCAACTGAACCGCGCCTGCCTGGCCTTTCTTTCCGCCTCCGCGCACTTTCGCGGTAATCGCAAATCTCTCATCAGTTGCTGTCGCAATAAGCGGAGATTTGATTATCGATATGAGCTCTTTAGTATCAAAAAATGCGTTCGGTTCTTTGTCATTTATAAAAAACGATTGATCTTTTTTATTTTCAACAATCCTAACACGCGCAACTGCCGTTTTTCTTCTTCCCACTCCTTCAAAAAATTCGTTTGTCTTTGCCATCTGACCAAATTTACTATTTATTGCCGCTATCACTTATTTTGTATGGATGCTTTTCG
>DAOUPS010000008.1 GCA_030626045.1 bacterium
AAATGGAAAGCTATGCAAAGAAAGGTAAGATTGAGAATGGTATTATTTTTACTGTGACACTGATGCTACTCATCGTGGCGATTGGAGCGTATTTGTTTTACATGAAACCTGCAACAGTACAATCATCATTTACTGTTGGTCACCATATATGTTTTTATTTGATATTGGTATATCTTTGGTTATTTATAGCCAGTGGGCTAATCAGCAATAGTCGCAATAAAAATTCAATGAAGGGCCAACTACTCAGCTTAAGCGAGCTTAGACCCAATTTGGACTATCAAGTTTCATGGGTTTCATCAGATAACTCTGTATGCAAAATAGAGCTGGACGCATCAGGGAAGAGTTATAGTTTCTGTAGTGGATATGAAATACATGCACTTGCTCATTCTCACACTCTTCTTAGCTTTAAAGCCGGACTGGTTTTCAGAAAGAGGCAAGACGGAAGCATTCTTTTCGTCGCTCCCGAAAGTACTCGATAAGAAAGATCAGGAGATTGAAACATAGAATAATCCAACAAAAAAAGATCCGCCGCAAAATCGCGCCGGATCTTTTTCTTTTGGTTTTAAAAACTATGTCTGTGTGTTTAATTATTCTCCGTTGCCGTACCCGTCAGAGCATATTCGTTAAAATCGCAAATAATTATTCCAATACTCGAATAGATCGCGCGTCGCAAAAAGATCTTTGGCATTGTATCTCGCAATTTTGGCATACTCTTTTTCCTTGAATAATCCGGCCACTTCACTTCCGTCAACACCGTCTTCTTTGGGACTTTTTATTTTGAATGCCCGCGTCCACATGTGCAAACTGCCCTTTTTTCTTACACTGCCGTAAAATGTAAGCTGGTCAAGCAGATCAATATGTTTTGGGCCAAATCTCTGGCTTGTTAAATATCTATGCGACATTAGATCTTTCGGCGGCCTTATTTTATGGATCGCGCCTCTGACAAGAATGAACGGAACATCGAACGAACGCCCGTTGAAACTCACAAATTCATCCGCGTGTTCCGCGACCGACCAAAAGTTCTTGATGATCTCCTTCTCATTCATCGGCTTATATTTAATTCCTTCTTCCTCGAATTCATCAAGATCTTTCTCCGGAGCTTGAAAATAAACAGCTCCTTTCTTTGTATCGTGATCAAGTACACCTATGGAGACGATCTCCCCCGTTAAAGGCGAAAACCCCAATTCTTCCTTGAGATTCTGAACATTGGCCTGATATTCTTTGTCGTCTTTTGATTCGCGCTTGATCCACCAGGTCATCATCTCTTGGGTTTTTTTATCAATGCTCTCAAAGTCCTCCCCGACAGTCTCGATGTCAAAAATAATTTTCGGCATATGTTTTTAAAAATATTAATTATTTTGAATTTATATGATAAAAGAGCGTCATTTTTAGATAATCTATTTACACCTTTTTGCGCTGAAGCGAGCTTGCCCGCCCGAACGTACCGCTCGGTACGGGCTGGCCCGCCCGCCATATTGGAGGGCAGCTCGCTCCAGTGCGGCAATTAGTCAATAAAATATGTTTTTAAAAGGGGGCGGGAATAATTGATCTACTCCCGCATAAAAGGGGCTGAGTCTGTTGATTCATTTGTTTAATAACCTTCGCTGTTTTGGCGTTCGTAACTTGCTGAAATCCATATGCCAACGAAAAGCACTAAAATGATAATGCCTGGAAAAAGATGTGGCGATGAACTCATAACTTCGTTTATCCAAGTCTGATATGGCTTCCAAAGTAAGAGCGGATTAAGGTCTGATGCTCCGACGAGAATCATGACCACACAAATGCTAAGCAGAGTTTTCATATTTTACCCTCCCAACTTTGAGCCCCTTTTTAAAAACATATTTTGGGAACAGTCCCATTTTAAAGAGCAATACATCCAATAACTAGAGTCAATGCATCATATCAACAAACAAAAATAACGGCAAGGGAATTTTTGCGATTCAGGATAATCACATTTTCCGCAGTTTTTTTGAGAGCATCCGGCAGTCCGGTATTGTTTCACCCACCAGATCCCAAAAACACGCGGAGTGGTTCAATTCTTTTAAGTGGCAAAGTTCATGGACGATAAGATAGTCGGCATATTCTCCGGGCAAGTGAATAATCCTATAGTTGAAATTTAAATTTCTATTTTCGGAACAGCTGCCCCATCTAGTCCTCTGGTTTCTTATGGCAATTAGATTGTAACGAAACTGGTAATGTGCGTTAAAACACTCAACCCTTTTTTTGACAAACGAGCGCGCGAATTCCCTGTTTTCCAAATAATCTGCTTTTGTCCCAAGCGATAACATGCTATTAACCTTCCTGCCGGCTGTTTTTTCAAATATCCAATCTTTTTTCTCGTTTACAAAGAGGCACGCCTTTCTATACGTTGACCAATATGGAACGGAAAGTGCGACCGATCCATCGCCTCGAACAGATAAAGTAAATTTTTTAGCGTTTCTCCGTTTTTGAATCTTGCACACTAGGTCAGATTTTCCTACTTGGATAATTTTCATTTTTTTGTACTGACTAACAATATCTTTCCCGACAAATTTACTAAGGCATTCGGGATAATAGAAGCTATTGCCCGACAAGAGATCTTCAAACAATCCCATAATACCATTATATCTTCCGTAATAATATTTACAAGAATCAAATTTATTGCTTTTATTATATATCGCTCATATAATTGAAGTGCATTTCAATTTTTACAGGATCATTCTCAAATAAACTCTCAAGAATAACTCATTTGCGCCAATGAATAAACTATATCGGCTTCAAACTATACTATTTCTCGTCTTGCTGAGCTTGTTGCCATTTAACATTCGCCACATCTTTAATTTTGAAAATATCAGCATGTTGGAAGGGTTTCGAGAGCATGTATCCTGGTCCCTGTTTGCGTTTGATCTTTTTATGGTCGCATTGATAATTTTGATCGCTTGTGAAATATACAACGTGTCTGTAGATTCAATGAAAATCAACTGGACAACGTACGAGATGCGATCTTATTCGATTACACAACAATACATTCTTTCACTTCTCAAAAAGCCGATTACTTACTTTCTTATCTTTTTATTAATTTCCAGCTATTTTTCCCAACATTCAACCATAGCCTTTTACAATTCCTACCGAATTATTTTGTCAGCCGCGCTTTTTATGGCAGCGGTTTTTTTATTTCAAAAACGCTTTGGCATTCTATTGAGCGCGAGCTGTGTCGTTTTTTTTTCCGGCGTCTTTCAGTCGATTATCACTCTTCTCCAATTCTCTGTCCAACATTCTTTGAACCTCAAGATCTTCGGGGAAAGCGTTATTGCCCCTAATATACTCGGAGTAGCTAAATTTGAATTCGCTTCCCAAAAATTCATCCGCGCATACGGAACCTTTCCGCATCCGAATGTTTTGGGATTTTTTCTGCTGTTGTCACTGGCGTGCGGCATTTGGATAATCATTCGATATTGGCACAAAAAAAATTACTTATTTAAAGTTGCTCTGGTCTTGGGATCACTATTCATTGAAGCTGGAATTTTGTTAAGTTACTCGAGAAGCATAATACTGTCGTCTTTTATTCTGTTGTCTATTATGCTCACAACATATAGAAAAAAGGTTGTGTCAATCTACCGCCTCAGCTGCTCAAAACTTAAAATAAATCCGATGTTCCAAGGGGTAGTCGCGCTTATAGCGGTTTTCGCCACCCTTTTTATCGCCTATAATCTTCTGGTCCCGCGCTTGTGCATAAAAGAATGTGCCGGAGATACGTCAATTTCTCTGAGAATGGCCTATGGTAAGTTTGCTTACGCGATCATCGCAAACCACCCATTCACGGGCATAGGACCGGGCAATTTTGTCCCTTATTTAAAAGACCGGTTTCCGCAAAACTTCCAGCCATGGGAATTTCAACCGTCTCACAACATATATCTTTTAATAACAGCCGAAACCGGATTGCTTGGACTTATTGCATTTTTAATTGCCATAACTTCTATTATTTTGCAATCCAGAATTAAATTCAATAACATTATCAAGGATCCTTTTACCATCCTCTTTTTTCTTACTTTACTAATCGGTCTCGTTGACCATTATTTTTGGACATTGCCTCAGGGGCAAATGCTTTTTTGGCTCTCGCTTGCGTTTTTTACAGCGTCAAGTAGGATAGATAAAAAGACTAAGATGGTTCAAGGCAGAAGCCACTAAATTCGCAAGCTGATCTGTAAACAGTTTCGTAGAAAAATAAAATACTCTAAAAAAATATGCAAACATTGCCTAGCGCCTATAGTCCTCGCGATCATGAGCCACAAATTTATAAGAAATGGGAAAAATCCGGATATTTCAATCCGAACAATTTAAAATGCCGAAATAACGCGCGAACTTATTGCATTATGATGCCTCCGCCAAATGTTACCGGGACTTTGCATATAGGACACGCCGGGATGCTGGCTTATGAAGATATTCTTATTCGTTACCATCGCATGAAAGGAGACCGGACCCTATGGCTTCCGGGAACCGATCACGCGGCCATCGCCACGCAGACAAAAGTTGAAAAAGTTCTCAAAAAAGAAGGGACAAATAGGCACAAGCTTGGCCGAAAAGCCTTCCTGGATCGGGTTGAGGTGTTTACCAAGGAGTCACACAATACCATTGTTGATCAGATCAAAAAAATGGGTTCTTCGTGCGACTGGTCGCGCGAAGCCTACACCTTGGATGAAACTCGGCATAAAGCCGTTTACAGCGTGTTCAAAATGATGTACGACGATGGCCTGATCTATCGAGGAGAACGAATTGTAAATTGGTGTCCGCGCTGTCATTCTACTTTGGCAAATGACGAAGTTGAGTATACCGAGGAAACCGCCAAACTATATTGGATCAAATACGGACCGTTTATTCTGGCAACAGCCAGGCCCGAAACAAAGCTTGGTGATACTGCTGTGGCAGTTCATCCTGATGATAAACGTTATAAGAACATGGTTAATAAGGAATATGAAATTCCCGGCGTTTTGGGTACATTTAAAATTAAAGTGGTTGCAGACGAAGAGGTTAATCCTAAATTTGGATCCGGCGCAATTAAGATTACACCCGCTCATAGTTTTGCCGACAATAAGATCGCTCAAAAACATAACCTGCCATCCAAGAAGATCATTGATGAAGATGGCAAAATGATGAAAAACTGCGGCAAATATGCCGGAATGCCGACAAAAGAAGCCAGAGAAGCAATTGTAAAAGATATGGCAAAAATGGGGATAATCGATCATATTGATGAGAATTACAAACACAATATTTCTCGATGTTACCGTTGCGACACGCCTATTGAGCCTCTACCGAGCTTGCAATGGTTCATTGATGTTAATAAAAAAATTCCGCGCTATGGCAAATCTATTAAGGAACTGTCTGTGGAGACAGTAAGAAAGGGCGTGTTTAACAGACAAAAGATCAAAATCTGTCCGAAGCGTTTTGAGAAGAATTATTTTCACTGGATGGAAAACTTGCAGGACTGGTGCGTTAGCCGGCAGATCTGGTTCGGGCATCGGATTCCGGTTTGGTACAAAGAAAGTTCAAAGTTCAAAGTTCAAAGTTCAAAGTTCAAAAATAAAAAAGAAATTTATGTCGGGATCAAGCCGCCAACCGGCAAGGGCTGGGTGCAAGATAAAGATACGCTGGATACTTGGTTCTCTTCCGGTTTATGGACTTTTTCCACTTTAGCCGATTCACCGAACCAGATCAGTGTTAAAAACGGCAAACTGTATATCGACAGCCAGGACTTTAAGGACTTCCACCCAACCCAAGTCTTAGAGACGGGATATGATATTTTATTTTTTTGGATAGCGCGAATGATCATCATGACCACCTATGCTTTAGGCGACATTCCCTTTTACGATGTGTACTTGCATGGACTGGTATTGGACAAAAAAGGAAAGAAAATGAGTAAGTCCAAAGGAAATGTGGTCGATCCGTTGGATCTGGTCCGAGAATACGGGGCTGACGCCACTCGGCTTTCTCTTGTCATTGGCTCAACACCCGGAACCGATATGCGCCTTGCCAAAGAAAAAATTGAAGGATATCGCAATCTCGCAAATAAGCTGTGGAACATAGGAAGATATATACTTCAAAAAACAACACCGTCAGATACTTCTTACCCTATCAATATAAAAGATTGTACATCGGCAGATGCATGGATCCTAAAAAAAATGGGGGAGTTGATCAAGACTGTTGAAAAAGATATCCAGCAATATCGTTTTTCACAAGCTGGAGAAAAATTGCGCGAGTTTATGTGGGATGATCTGGCCGACTGGTATATTGAAGCCAGTAAGTACGAAGAAAACGTTGAGGCCAAGAATACTGTTCTTGTGTTGGTCTTTAAAGACTTGCTGAAACTGTGGCACCCTTATATTCCATTTGTTACGGAAACTCTGTGGGTATATTTTGACAGTAATAGATCTTTACTAATGGCTTCTTCATGGCCATCGGCAGATACGTATGAGAAAATTGCCAACATGATCAAAAATGATGCTTGTCAATTTATTCTCACGAAAAAAATAATTACTGCTGTTCGCAGTGCGCGTTCTGTGTACAGAATAAAGACTGGCATAAAACTGGAATTGTTCATTTATGCCAAAGATAGATCAACAAGGACAGAGATCGAAGATCAAAAAAGCATTCTGTTAAATCTTAGAACCGAAATTGCGAAAATTACTTTACTTAAAGAAAGGAGACAAATAAAAAACGCTTTCGCCGCGACAATTGACGGTATTGAAATTTTTCTGCCGCTTAAGGATGCTATCGATATTAATAAGGAGAGAAAACGCCTTCAAGGCGAATATAACAACGCCAATAAATACTTGCAAACTATTGAACGGAAACTTCAAAATCGTGATTTTACCCGGAAAGCGCCAAAAAAGATCATTGAAAGCGAAAAAACCAAACTTAAACATCAAAAATTAAAAATAAATAAAATAAAAACATTTCTCTCAAGCCTTGAATAAAATCAATTCAACATATCTCGCGATTCTTTTCGTCTCAGGAGGTATTTTATCAGGAATAGCGTCTTTGGCCTTATCTGCACTATTACCGCAGTCTTTTATCGAATTTAAAACAGTGTCGGTTCTTTTTGTTCTTGTGTGCGTTGAGGAAGCGGCAAAATTTTTGGCGATCTGGCTGATCCTGAAAAGCTATTCTCTTTTTGATATCTTCGCATTGCGCCATTTCGTGACCTGCTCACTCGCAGCCGGTTTTGGATTCGGTTTATTTGAACTATTTTTAATTCTCTTAAGTTCTACGTCTTTATCTTTTGAGATGATAAAGCCTCTTCTTGTCCATCTTGCTACGGCCCTTTTATATGGCTTCGGTTTTTATTTTTTCCTCAAGACACGAACTTTTTTTTTTGCCATATCCGCCCTTATATTGTCAATCGCATTGCATCTGTGGTACAATGTCGTTGTAGCAACTCAGCTTTTCTGATATAATCCCAGTAGATGTGCATGATAATAAAAAATAAATTGTTTTAAAATGACAAAACAAAAGAAGTCTTTTTTCGAGAGGTTAACCGGAATCAAAAAAGTTACAGAGGAGGAAGCCGTTGTAATACAGCAAGACGATCCCCATCAACAGCCATACGACACACAATTTGAAACACAAGAGGAAGATTATGAATTCCCGGAATATCCCGAGCAACCAGACCAAGAAGAACAACCTCAGCATGAAGTTCAACAACGGGAGATCGGGCAGGAAACGCGTCCTCAGCAGGAGCCTCAGCGACGGGAAGTTGAACAAGGAATCGGTAATCTTGAATCGGAGGGACAGCTCACAATAGACGTATACCAGACAGACGATGATATAGTGATAAAGTCTACGATTGCCGGCGTAAAGCCCGAGGATCTTGATGTGAATATTAATAATGATATGATAACCATTCGAGGAGAGCGAAAACAAGACGAGGAGATCGATCCGGAAAACTATTATTATCAAGAATGTTATTGGGGCTCTTTCTCTCGAAGCGTTATCCTTCCGGTAGAGGTTATCGCGGATAAGACCGAGGCTACAATGAAAAATGGAATACTCACCCTTAGGCTGCCAAAGGCCGATACAACAAAAACTCGCAAGATACAGGTAAGGGGATACTAAAGTTATTAAGTATTTTAGAATGAAAAAAACCGGCTCTTAGCCGGTTTTTTTAAAACACATTGGATGCTCTACTTTAATTTTGAACCCAAGGCGGATCAGCCTTTGGCTGACAAATTGTAAATTTATCCGTTAGGGGCTTGAATTATAACCAATTTCAGATATGCTAAGTGTATGAGAGTAAAAAACGTTGCATCATGTGGAGCGTTCGTGTTTTTGATTACGATCACTTTGATTTCGGTCAAGCCTGTTTTTGCTTGCGACGAGTCGGATTTTTTATTCAATAAAGAATTGCAAGATCTTCTTTCTCGCTCGATACTCCTTGAGCAGGGAAAAGATAAAACGGTAATTGAAGTAAAAGATTACGTTTCATGGCAGCCTGATCTAAAAATAAAAAACGGCTACATTTCCGAAATAGAAAACGTTTATCGCTGTGACGAAAACGCAGAAGAATTTATACTGTGTGAAATTACATTGCCTCTGGAATATGCAAACCATCCGAAAAAGGGAGCAGGAGTTACCGTTAACAATGAAAAAATAAAACAACGTTTATCCGAACTTTCCGAAAACGTGAAGACAGAACCGGTAAACGGGCGGTTTAAAATATCGGAAGATGGACAATTGTCTGTTTTGGAAAAAAGCAGATCCGGCCGCGCTCTTAATATTGATGAAACGGCTGCAGTAATAAGATCAGCAATCGTGGATGCAAAAAGATCAAGAGTACCACTGATCATGAAAGAGATCAAACCGGAAATTTCAACTGAAAATATAGGCTCTATCGGCATAAAAGATCATCTTGGGCACGGCGAATCCAATTTTAGAAGATCTCCCAGGAACAGGGTCCATAATATTAAACTTTCAACAGAAAAATTCAACGGCATCATATTGAAGCCAAAAGAAGAATTCTCATTTACGTCGATCCTTGGTCCCGTTGATCGAAAAGGTGGTTATAAAGAAGAGCTGGTGATCAAAAAAGATGAAACTATTCCTGAATTTGGCGGCGGTATTTGCCAAGTTTCAACAACTATGTTCCGTGTCGCGCTCGACGCCGGGTTCAAAATAACCAAACGCCAAAATCATGCCTATCCCGTCCAATATTACAACCCGCAGGGAATGGACGCAACGGTCTATCTTCCCAACCCCGATCTAAGATTTATTAATAATACTTCGGGGCTTGTTCTTATCCAGGCAAGCATTAGCGGCACCAAATTATCTTTTGACGCTTATGGGACTTCCGATGGGCGAGAAGTTGAAATTAAAGGTCCGCGCGTAACCGCCAGAACCGCAGGAGGAGGATTGAGAACCATTCTTTACCAGAATGTGAAAAATAAAAACGGCGCGTATATTGTTAAGGATATTTTTAAAAGTTTCTACGACAATCCGGATAAATACCATAAACCTAAATTCACAACCAAACCGGAAGATTGGTCAAATAAGCAATGGAAAGAATACAAACAACAGCATAATCTATAAAGAAGTCAGGTACCTTTTTTCATCTTTTTTCATCAACAAACAATATGAATAAAAATGTTAAAAAGAATATTCAAGCATACGATTCAATAGTCGAACAGTATTTTGAGAACACGAAAAATATTGAAGAACCGGAAATTCAACAAAGAAGAGAATTTCTATCTTTAATTCCAAAAAAAGGTAAAATTTTAGATTTGGGTTGTGGTCCGGGAAGAGATGCAAAAATATTTTCTGATCAAGATTATCAAGTAGTAGGTACGGATCTATCCAAAAAAACAATTGTAAAGGCAAAAGTGGTTGCGCCAAAAGCAGAGTTTAGAGTAATGGATTTCTTAAAATTAGATTTCGAAGAAAGATCTTTTGACGCTGTATGGTTTAATGCGGGATTACTTTGTATCGAGAAAAAATTTGCGTTGGATATCCTGAAAAGTATTTACGAAATATTAAAAGATAAAGGGATTCTATTTGTCAGTGTAAAAGAAGGCGAAGGAGAAGGATTTAAGATCGATAAAAGATACAATGTGGAAAAATATTATGCTTACTTTATGGAAGAAGAAATTTTAAATCTGTTAAATACCGCCAATTTCAAGAAAATTAAAATATTTAAACCCAATATGATATCAAATTATCATACTCATCAGTGGATAGGAATTCTTTGTCGAAAAATATAAAGCCGGTCGCCTGAAAAAAGAGGAAGGAGAAAGAGACATCTGATTCCCTTTTCTACCTCTCGCTCCCTGCTCTTATATATAAACTAAAATCATTTATTGGTATGCACTCAAATAAATTACATCGAGGAGATACTGTTGGCATTATTGCTCCATCAAAACCATTTAATCAAGAAAAAAAGTCCGAATTGGATAATTTTATTGCATATATGAATGAACAAGATATTAAAGTTGAACTTTCAAATAATTTTTATGCTAAAGACAAATATAATGCTAGCGCTGGAACTCCCAATGAACGTGCAGATGACATTAATTTAATGTTTGCGAATAAAAATATAAAAGCGATATGGTGTCTGCAAGGCGGGGAGCTGGCAAACCAAATTCTTGATTTAATTGATTACGATGTTGTCAGAAAAAATCCAAAATTATTTCTTGGTAAAAGTGATATTGATGTTCTGCTATTGGCTTTAAACAAAAAAACGGATTTAATCACAATTCACTGCTGTGACCCTAAAATTGGCAGCCATAGAGAATTAGATTTTGATTATACAAAAAAGTGGCTCAAGAAACGTTTGTTTGAAGGTTGCAAAAAAGTTGAACCAAGCAAAGAATGGATTTGTATAAATAAAGGTAGCTCTGAAGGAAAGATCTTGGGTTGTAACATAACATCAATTCTAAAATTAGCCGGCACCGATTATTTTCCAGATTTTACAGATTCGATATTATTCATAGAAACATACAGATCAAATGCGGCTGCACTTATTGGGAAATTAACACAGCTCGAACAGCTTGGAGTTTTTAATAAAATAAAAGGTATTGTTATTGGAAATAACTTTAGATTTGAGAATAAAAATTTCAAAGCTGAAGAAATAGTAAAAAATTTAACGCTTGAATGTAACTTCCCTATTTTAAAAATAAACGAATTTGGCCATTATCAGCCACACGCATTTTTGCCAATTGGCGCAAAAATTAAGCTTGATGCAACAAATAAAACGATTGAGATCACGGATGATTTTCTGACCTAGAAGACGTGAGAATAGGGAGCCAGGTACCTTTTCCCATCTTTTTTCTTCTTCAAAATTATCACTTTCCTGCCATTAATATAATTGAGAACATATTAGAATTGTTTCACTAACAGCACATCTCTTCATGTCTGAAACATGGCATCTTACCGTTAGCAAAAAGGCACCTGCCCTCTTTTTTACTCTCTTTTTACTCTGTTATTTTATTTGACAAAATCTTTATAGTGTGTTAGACTTTCTTGAAGCATCTTAAAAATGGAATAACCCAATAGAATAACCCAAAAAAGAAAGGGGTGATAGATGAAAAGAATTTTGGCAAGTTTACTGGGAGCAGTGTTGACGATTTTATTTTCTATGAGTGTTGCCGGAGCGGAGAATGACGATAGTAAATTAAGTGCAGATCTTAATATCGGCTGGTTCAGCAAATATGTGGGAGGAACTACCGGAGGAAATTTCTTTGACCATTCGGTACTCCAACAAAGCTTGAAGGTTACCGCGGAGAAAGAGTCCACAAAGCTGTCTCTGCAAATTTGGAATTCTTATTCTCCCAAAGGCGGAACTAATAGCGATTTCGGCGATGAGTTTAATTATATCGCAAGAATCAGTAAAGTCTTCAATGACATAGAAGTTGATGTAGGATACGCCTTTTATAATTGCTATGACTTGAGCAATACAAAAGGAGATCTGCACGCCTTATCTATTCGTTTTGACCTTCCCAAGATACACGGAATAGCTCCTTACGCCCTTCTGGAATGGGATATACCCGTTGACGAGGAAATTTTAGATGGCGGTGTTGTATATAAGTTCGGCGGAATGTATGATCTGGTATTGCCGAATTCAATTGGAAGTCAGATAATTAATATTAATTTGGCGTTAACCGGACACGACGGGGCATACGGAACAAGTCCTGAGTTGATCAGCTGCGGAAAACTTAGCCTTTCAACGACTTTCCATGTATGGAAAGTTGGCATTACACCGGAGGTAAATTTCCAGAAAAGACTCGGATATAAAGTCCGAGATGGTGGAATGACCAGTGATGAAATCTGGTACGGTGTCAACTTCGATGTTCCGTTTAACCTGTTTTAGATGTAAATTAAGTACTTCACGAGAGGCCGTAAATTATGCGGCCTCGTTTTTATTTTAAAGATATGTGTTATATAATGGACTGGCAAATCCAGACAACCATATTAGATGGATATGATACAATAAAAGCATGAGAAAATCCTACACCCCGAAGCAGAAAGCTTCAATTGCCCTGATAGCTATCAAAGGCGAATCTGTTTCCAAGCTAACTAGCCAGTATCAAGTTCATCCTACCCAGATCGGGTAATGGAAAAAACAAATGGAAACAGAGGCCGAGAAGATCTTTTTTGACAAACGGAAGAAAGAGAACTTTTCCAAAGACCGCATTATTGATGAACTGTATAAAGATATCGGGCAACGAGGAATTGAGATCGCCTGGCTCAAAAAAAATTCAGTCTTGAGCTACCGAGAGAGATCAGCTTTGATTGACAAAAACAACTCTCAAATCAATCTGTCCCGCCAAGCTAAACTGCTGAACATTTCACGCTCCAGTATTTACTATCACACGAGAGCCAGCCAAAGAGAAATTGAAATTAAGAATGCCATTGATAAGATCTGCACTGACTGCCCTTTTTACGGCTCAAGAAGAATCAAAAAAGAATTGGAGAAGTATAGTACTTGGTACTACCACGCTGGTGCGAATAGTTAGTGAAAACCGTGGGCATATTCACCGAATTTGACGCCGTGAGTGGCTCCCCAAATATCTATATTGATATATTCACCGTTGTTCAGTTTCACCCGCAGGTATTGATGGGGCGAAATATACCAAACCAACGTCCATTTATTTTCAATATCGTTATTATTAAAAAAACCGCTTTCGACCAGCAGAATTCTCATCAGATAACTCATATTATGACAGTGCATAAAACCCGTTTTATTCCAAAGTTCTTTGACGTCAAACGTAAAGATCTGAAAAAATCTGGTAAATGTTCTGAGTCTGTAGCCGCGATATCTGCCGGTCATTATCTCATAGGATATTCCTAAACATTGTTCTTGGTTTGGCGATCGTTTAATTTCATTGATCATCTCCCGCATTTCGTCCGGCAAAGTTTCCGGTATTTCTGTTTTCGAAAGAAAATTGTTTTTCATGGTTAAAATATAATGCTTTTATAATACTTTTTTCAAAGTCACATCGAGATTCGGCACTATGTTGTATCTATTAATTTGACCGAGCTTGATCCACTTAAATTCAGTATGCTCCCAATCTAATTTTATAGCGGGCTTCTTTTTTAAATCTACTAGAAAAGGAAAAATTATCCAAGTTTTCCGCGCGTTTTTGTCATGAAATTCATAAGGCATTCCTTGCTTCACTTGTCTGATCATATCTTCCGCTATCCCGAGTTCTTCTTTTAGTTCAGTCAAAGCCTTGTTTTTAACCGGACATAATTCATCAATATACCCGGCTACCGTGTTCCACAATCCTTTATAAACCCGAACTTTGCCGCTTCGCTTTAGAAGCAAAATTTTATCTTGATATTTCACAAAACACGTCAGCACCGGAGCTTTATCAGAATTTGAATAATCTATTCTTCCGTCAGAGAACTTAGGCAATTTTTCTGAAAATTCTTGTAATATATCTTTGATCTTGTCCATACTGTTAAACATTTAACTACACTGGACTGGACTGGATTACCCTCCAAAATAACGGACAAGCAAGCCCCTGTATGGAAAGTAATTTTAATAATTTTCTTTTTTGATCTCAAAATATGCTTTAGGGTGCAAACAGGCCGGACATTCTTCGGGAGCGCTTTTACTTTCATGCAGATATCCGCAATTTCTGCATTTCCAAACTATTTTTTCTTCTCTTGTGAAAACTCTTCCCTCTTCAAGATTTTTATATAATTTTAAATATCTTTCTTCATGGACTTTCTCAACCGTTGCGATCATCCTAAAAGCGGTTGCCTCTTCGTTAAATCCTTCCTTTTCCGCGACTTCCGCAAACTTGGGATACAGTTCCGTCCATTCTTCATTTTCTCCTTCAGCGGCGGCTTTTAAATTTTCCAAAGTGGTTCCTATTTTTCCGGCAGGATAAGAAGCCGTAATTTCAACCGGTCTTCCTTCTAAAAATTTAAAGAATCTTTTGGCATGCTCTTTCTCATTTAACGCTGTCTCCGCGAAAATAGCGGAAATTTGCTCCAGACCTTCTTTCTTGGCTTGTTTGGAAAAATAATCATATCTCATCCTTGCCTGCGATTCGCCGGCAAAAGATTTCAGTAAATTTTTTTCTGTTTCCGTCCCCTTTAAAGTTTTCATGATAATTGGTTAGATCAATAATATTTAAATGCACCTCAGATCGTGTGTGATGATTTCCTATATTGTTTCATAGATACATTTCATCACATTCGATCTCTAATATCAAGCGAATTCTGACACTGAAGTCTCCGGCTGGAAGCCGGGGGAATTTAGATCCCAGGGAGAGACTTTAAATTATTGCTTTGGTTTTTCGGTTGTTCACTGCAACCAGATAACACAATTAAAGCTACGATTAATAAACTTGTGATAGTGGCTGTTTTTTTCATAAATTTAAGATTAATTTTTTGAATTAATAAAATCTATTTACATCCCGCGTTAATACGGCATTGTTCTCGCTTTTTTTGTCTTCATGGATCCGGTTTTTTGGATTATTAAATTTATCTCGTGCTTTTCAAAATACTCATCCGCAGTTTTAATCACATTTGACATCACCTAAGCATTCCGCTTTAAGTTCCGGCGTAGGCGCGGTCTTGCAATGTTCGCAAATCCATTTATTTGATTCGGTTTCCATTTTTTTCATGTCTTCTTCAGTCATATTCATAATTCCCTCAGTCATTCCAGCCATCATCTCGGTAATATCTTGGAACTGGATATTAGTTGGAATTTTGAATTTGCTATTATCTGGAATCCAAGCGCGACATTTATAATCCATATTCTTGGCCATACTAGCCATATCTTTATTAATGTCATCGTCTGACACGTTATCCATCTCAGGCATTTTGCTCATATCCACTTTCATACCCTTGGGAGTAAAAGAATTCCACGTATACATCCAATCCTTATCAATAACCATGCTGTTCTCTATTGTTTTTCCTTCGTCAGTTTTAACTTCCGTTTCAGTTTTAACTTTACCCCCTGCAATATACATGACTGTCTCGTATTCGTCGCCAGAAGAAGTTGTTTTATAAGTACACTTTAAAGATTTACCACGTGCCAACAGATCCTGCATGGAACCAAAAAACGATTCTTCTCCATTTCCGTTTTTATCACTCTTTTTATTTTCCTGCTTCTGCTCCACATTGGTTTTCTCTTTTGTTGCTTCTTGATTCTTGTTTTTTCCCAATAAACCGCAACCGCTGAAAACTGCCGTCGCCACCACCAAACAAGCAACGACCAAGATCTTTTTGCCCATATTTTTTTCTTAATTTGTTAGTTCTTCTTATAGAAGCCATTTGCTAAGCTTTTTAGCTTGCCGTCAATAAGCTTAACAACCTTTTAAACAAGCCACCCTATGCGCTAATTTACCCTTAGATTACATTTATTTTGGAAATAGGTCAACGAACTGTGTTTGGCTTATGATAAATAATAAAGGCTCGAAGGGCTTTTGGCATGGGGTTTCACTTTATTGCTACGGTCTTCTTGAAATTTTTTCGCCGCTATAGATAATATTTGAAAAGTATGCTTTAACGGTGTATCCAGCTAATAATCGTTGGCAAATTAATAAAGGAGGCAGACAATGTACGCATTAGCAAATGTCAGGAAGTTTGTAGAGGACAATGGAGAGTTATTAGGCGACCGCGCCAAAGAAATTCTCAAGCGCGCCGAAGAAGCGTCCTATAATGGTGTGATCTCGGGTAGCTCAATTGAGGAAATTATGAGGGATAATGTCCTAGCAAGCGAATTTCATAAAGTAGCCATGACTCCCGATTATTTGGGTATCGGTCTCTCAGCATTACGCACCGCTTACTGACGCTACAACCCCCGCGCCTCATTTAGCTTGCGCTGAAAAATGTTTTCAGAAACGTTTCGGCGCAAGCTTATTTTTTTAATCCGCCTTTATATCTCAACAACATGCCGAGATGCAAAGCTGGATTTAATTCTCCGCAGCTTGCTCCAAGATTCATATCGTTGGTTTAACTCTATAATATTTCTCCGGACCCATAGTTTTCAAAAGCGCCATTTGCAATTGTTCATGGTTCACTTCTCCATTGAGAGTAAAAAGACCTGTAATTCTGGCTTTTTGATCGCTCATTTCTAAAATAGGATGGGAGAAAAGCTGCCCCATAGAAGAGACCATACAGCCTTCGGGCGCTACATTTAAGAATAGATCAACTCTTTCCTTGACTCTTAAGATTGCTTCGCCTAGATAAGCCGGCAGTTCACCGCGAGGCTTGACGGTTGGCAATATCATTTTAGCGTGTTCTAAGACTTTTCGCGTTTCATCCGGCATTTCTATCTTGGCGGCTTTATACAAAGGTTTGGCTAAAACATTCCTGAGCATTTTTGCCATTAGGCGCAGCCTGAAAATTGCTTTTCTTTTTCTTTTTATTATGTGATCATTTCTTTCTGTACTTATTTCTTCTTCCAAATCTAAAGTCCCAAATTCCAAAAGTAATTCAGCGTAACACCATAAAGGGGAATAATTCACCTCAAAGGATCGAAATCCGACAGAGTCCAATAAGGCATAGAAAATGTCTTGGACTTGCGCCGTTCGCATATAGGCTTCGCCTTCAATGTGAATTTTCATTTTGTCGTTTTGATTTTTATTTTGTAGTTTGGACCATTTGTTGGAAAAGTTACTGAGTATTTTTCTAAGCCCATTGTTATTATACAATCCGTAACCAAAATACCTTAAGATTATTCCCGCGATGTTTGATTCTTTGTTTATTTTTTTCATCGCTTTTAGAACTATTTCTTTAGGTTTAGTCTTTTTTTCCAAAGTCTCATAAATTTGTTTTTTGAGTTGCAGATAATCATCATAAAATTTTTGGTATTGGTTAGGGCCGTTGCAATTTGCGCCAAATTTCAGCAAAATTGAATGCAAAACTCCTTGTAAAATTGCGCTTTGGAAAAATTGTATTAAAGCCCATTCATCCAAACCGACATTGTAACCGTCTTTATCATGTCCGACCAATAGCTTGATTTGATGTTCAATCGTTTTATTTTCCTTTTTTTGGCAGGAAGCACAGCCGAATTTTTTGTTCAAAAGCAATTTATGCATTTCAAAATATTGACCCTGGCGGCAAGGTCCAGTGCCTTTATTGTCGAAAATTAGAATTCTGGTTTTTCCTTTTAACAAAGGATCCTTCCTTTTTTTTCTTTTGATAAAATCCTCTATTCCTAAAAGCATATCTGCAAATACTCCTGCTAGCGGCGCGCAAATTGAATCCCCTGCATATTTGCGGCCAAGTTTGATCTTTTGCTCCAGATCATACGAATTATCCTCATAATTGTCAAAAACTGTCAGACCAGCGCCTCGAAACACAGAGGTGATTGTTCGATTGTCATGCAAAGTCGGAAAATATATTACATCAGTTTTCTTATTTAAATCTTTTGCGTTAAATTCTTCCAGTATTTTTATTTCAAAATGTTCAGCGGAAAAAGCTTGATGCAATTTTTTGTTTAATTGATTAATATAGGTATTTACCCTATTTTCCAAATGCGCGAGCTCCTTGATCATAGCGTCTGATTGAATAAAGAGATGGGGCATTTTTTTGGCGATTTCCGCTATCGTTGGCGTAGTGACCGTATCGGGTCCGCATCGAAAAGTAGAAACCTGGGCTATGGAAAGCGTAGAGCTGGTTGTTCCCTTTTCGATTTTTTTAATTATTTTTTTGAGCCGGTCATTTTTTAATATTTCATGGAAATTATTTTTAGCAATAGCATTTATTTTAGTAATTAGATCATGAGGATTGCGCCAATAAATATAATTAAAATCCTGGTCTAATTCAGCATCAAAGGCATAGGAAGGAATCGCTACGACACCTTTGTCTTTGAGTAATTTGCCAATATGACTGTCGTAAATACCGGGATTTAAAACATATTCCCGTCCGCAAACAATGGCGACATTGCGTTTTTCCTCTATCGCTTGCTCTAAAATATCTTCTATTTTTTCCGCTAGATCATTTTTTAATTCCTGATTTTTTCTTATTGCCTGAGTGATTGCTTTTTGTAATCTTTTTTCGGAAATTTGCAAATTATAAAATTTGAAAACTTTTTGAAGTTTGTTATAAAGCTGGCGCGCCAGATATTCCGGCTCTAGTTTTTTGATACTTAGATCAAATAAATGAAAATTGCTTTCAGGGCATTTTGATTTGGCAAAACATTCGGCAATAGCCATGCCGCCCTGATTAGTTGTGCAGGTTCTTCCCATGCTTGTTTTTCCGGTTGGTAAAAAGTCAATTTGCGGAGCCAGAATAATTCCGTGTTTTTCTCTAGATAGTCTTATAAATTGCCCAACCGCGCCGATTAAGGGCGCGCAGACATCTATATCGAACAGTGATTGGGCTTTTAGAATATCTTTTTCTTGCACATTATCCACAAAAACTGGAATTTCCAGATTTTCGAAAATTTGAGACAGGAAAAAGGCTTGTTCGGAAACAGCAAAACTTCTGG